>DAOVSY010000108.1 GCA_030633365.1 Spirochaetaceae bacterium
GTGGAAGTTCAAGTCTTCTCTACCGCAGATATGTGCACTTAGCTTCTACCAGGCTAAGTGCTTTTTTTATGCTGTACAGAAACTGATCAGATTTAGATTATACTTTGATAATTTTGTCTACCATATAACACACGCATTATTACTACTTTCTTATCTTTGTCATTTACAATGTAGAAAGTTATATAGTTTTTTACAATTAATTTTCTGTATCCTTTATCTTTTAGAATAATATCCTCTACATAACTACATGAAAAAGGAAACTCTTTTAATCTTAGAATATTTTTTTCAATCTCATCCATTAAGTTTAGTGCTGCAATTTCATTGCTGATTTCGCCGGCAATATATGAATAAATTTCATTTAAATCTTCTGATGCTTTAGTAGTTATTTTTAATTCATAATTATTCGTTGACATACTTTTTTCTTAACTCATTAAAAACAACTTCCGCATCCATTAACTCTATACCAGAATCAACTTCTTCTTCAGCTTCAGCTAATTTGTGATACAAATCTAATTTTGCCATTGTCATTTCATATGTTTGTATGCTCATAACCACCATATCACCATATCCATTTTTTGTAATAAATATTGGTTCTTTTTTTGTATGACATAACCTTGATATTTCAGTTGTATCTCTCAAATCTTTGATTGGAAGTATTTGTGGCATAAAATTCACTCCTTTATACAATACTATGCCTTAATTATTGCATATTTATGTAATTAATACAACTTTACAAAAATCAATGGTTCCGGTGAATTAATATACTCTTTCGGTGTTATCTGATTTAAAAGATGATCAATCATGGGAATAGAAAAGCAGAAAAATACACAATCCTGTCATTTTTTTTTCTTTCCCGAACGGTCAGGACGAATTATTTTATCAGGAAGCACTATATTTGCCCCTACAGGAGAATAATATGAATAAAAATTATAAGAGATTATTGTGGAAGAGCTTTTTTATAATGATTACAATATTAATTTTTCCTGTTGGTTTACTAGCTCCATTCACAATATTATCTGGTTTTATGACAGTCAAAAACTTAATTACATTATTAACCCGCCCTTTAACCTATCTTTATATGCTTTCATTTATAATATTAACTTATGCAATTAATAAAAAAAGAATACGAACCTTAGGAAAGACTATAAAGTATTAAGTATTCAATTAGTCTCCAATTTTTTTATATTGGTAATAATCAGTATTATAGGATGTGTATTACTTGCTGAATTTGTAGTAGGTGTAAATTTCCCTTATCCCTCGCTCTATGTAATACTTCTTATGATTTCTTTTATTAGCATGGTGAATTTTCCTCTCATTCTTAATCTAATTCAGGAACTTGATAGTTTAACAATTAGAAACACAAAAACTGAAGAAATGATTTTCTCACTCAAAGCTAAATTATTCATGTTAGTATCTTCTGTTTTTAGTGGAACTATCCTGATGTTTATCACCCTAATTACAATTTCCCATGTTGCCATATCCATGGGCAGAATCCTTCCTTTTGGTCATCTTACTACTTTTATTATTGCTGGAATTATTGGTTTGGTAATTGTCTTTTACTTACTTCATAAATTATTAAAATATATAATATCTCCCCTAACAGCTATGGTTCAATTTTATAAAAAAGGCAGCGAAGGTGATTTTAGAGAATACCTGGAAGTCCAAAGCACAGATAAAATTGGTTGTGTAGCTCAAATGACTAATATCCTCTATAATGGTTTAAACGAAGGTTTGCTGTTGTTGCAGAAGAGATAAGAAACTTAGCTGAAACTTCTACCGAACAATCAAAGAATATTTCTAAAAACCTGAAAATAGTTTTTAGCGATATAAAACAAGTAAATACAGAAGCCTCTGATGTTCAGTCTGCATTTTTAGAAATCAAAAACCATGTTGGAGCTGTTGAAAATACAATTGATCAAATTCATAGTTTTATGGATAAGGTAAGTCAATTCAGCATTAGTTTAAAAGACAACCTTGCAAAGATTGATACTGTTTCTCAATCTGTTACTTCCGGGTCAGAAGATATGCATAATGAAAATACCAAAATCCTGGCAGCAATGACAAATATGAAACAAATAAGTCATAAAGTGCAGGAAGCTATATCCGAAATAACAATTGGTGCTAAAGAGATTACAAGCAGATCGGAATCAATGAAGGAACAAAATTTACTAACAGATAAAATAATAATTTCTTTGAAAGAGATTCTTAGCCGCTTTTCTTTAAGATAAATTTCATTTATTTATAATTTCATTTTCCTTTTCAGAAGGAGTAAAGTAAATATTACATCACAAAGCTGTTGAGGAACTTTAGCCAACTCGCTTATTGAGATTTGATGTCACATACTTATGTATAAGGCTTGATACCAGTGTTTGATAAGGAAGACCTTCTTGTAATGCAATTGCCTTTATTCCTTCCATATCTCGCTTAGTAACTCGAATATTCATTCTCTGATCTTTTTTTGCTGTATTTTGTGCTACCTGCTGGTAAAAATATTTTTGTTCAGCTTCATTTTCTATAGGAACAAAATCTGTTGTTTCTGTATACTCCATAAGCTCTCGTTCATATTCATCTAAGGGTTTAAAGGGATCTTTCATATTTTCCACTCTCCTTTCTGGTAAGCGTGGGTTTGTTTTCGACTAGGGTATATTGTTTTAAGAAAATACCCACCAGTCTCAGGGACTGCTGGAACAACATAAATATATTCATCAATTAGAACATAAAAAAGTACCTGGTGAGGATATTTCCCTTTATTTGGATGCGAAGCGACTAACCTAAAACGTCTCTCCTCAATAGCACTTTGTACCATTTCAAAGCAAATACCTCTTTCTTTTTTAAGCAGTTCATTCTTCTCAATGTTCCAATTAAAAACCATGACATAATGTAGCATATTGTGTGCCTAATAGCAACATAGTAGACGTTTCAATTTATTGTGTTTTCCCGCAAACTGACCACAGTCCGTAGTTTCATCCCATCGGAGGCACTTCTCTGCGCTGCTCTGGGAGTAATTATAGTGATATAGTTTTTCTATAGGGATACTTAAATGTCATTATACATTTTGAAATCTTTAAAATCTACATTACATATATAAGGTTCAAAAACATTCAACCTGGTTCCAGCGAATTGATATACTCTTTAGGCGTCATATCTGTCATTTTTTTGAACATGGAATAGAAGACTGATGAAGAGTTGAATCCGCATTCAAAAGCAATAGCAATAATAGTATTCTCCGGAAATTTATTCTTTTGAATCATCATCTGAAATTCTTTTATCCTGAAGCAGTTTATAAAATAGTAAAAATTCTTTTTAGTTTTTATATTAATAACCTGGGAGATATTATGTTTTGTTGTATCCATAAGGCTGGAAATATCATCGATTGTAAGCTGCGGTTTTAGATATATTTTTTGTCTTTAATAATTTCAAAAGATCAATATATATTTTTTCTATGGCACTTTCTTCCAGTGAGGATTTTTTATATTTTTCCAATTTAAATTCAGACTTTGTGTCTTCCGGAATCTGCTGGTCTTTGGAAAAATAAGAGAAAAAGAAGATAAATATAATTGGAGTCATAGACAGGATCTGTGCTGAATTTATAATAAATGGAATTCTGAATGAAAATTTAAAAACTTCAGATAACAGAAATAAAGAATAGATTCCAATCATGATAATTAACAGTACTTTCAACCAGGAGAGAGTATTTCTAATATTCTTGTTGGAATAAAAATTTTGAACATCTTTAGAGTGATTCCACAATAGATAGAGAACATAAACACCATAGATAATTGCAGAGAAAAAAGATCCAGTAGATCGAAGGAGAGGAAGTATGCTCGAAGGTTCTACCGGATTCATCCTGGGGACAATTACCATCAGATGCTCTTTAAACTGATAACTCAAATTGATCCAGGTTACAAATGGAATAAAGTGAATAAGTATCCATTTCCATGAGATGGGATTCTTTTTGACCAGGGAACGGGCATATAGCCATAGTAGAGGGCCAATAAGATAATAAATATTCCGTGTAATTAAAAGGAAAGGGAAAAAAGAACTAATTGTCTGAGGATTCGGTTTTAATAGATGATCGATCATGGGAATGGTAAAACAGAGGATAAGAGCCAGTGCAGAGGCTGCATTATTTTCTTTTATTTTGGATCTTGTCAAAATATTCAGAACTCCAAAAATGCTCCAGCCAATACCATTGCAAGAAACAAATCGTATATTCCATATATTTTAGGTATTAAAAAACTCCTGTCTTTAATACTAGAGAAAGGCATAAAAATACACAATACTGGGGTTTCTTCTCTTTCCCGAGCGGTCAGGACGAATTATTTTACAGGTAAGCACTATATTTGCCCCTACAGGAGAATACTATGAAAGTAAAAAGATTCATAATAGTAACATTGATGGTGTCATTATTTTTAGGATGCAATTTATCTGGAGATGATCCTATTACTAATAACCTGTCTGTTCTCGATGTCCATGGAGCAGGGGCACAACGCAGTGATCCAAAAACCGGTGATCCCGCAGATTATCCGGAAGGTTTTGGCCCCCAGGGTGATGTAATACGTATATATAATTATGTTCGGTTAGTACGCGGCAATTCAACAATAGCTGTTGACTATTCTGTTGTTGATACAGGGCAAGTATTAGTTTTTGATGATGCATCTATCATGATTCCTGCACCAGTTTCCGGTGAAGAATTTTATGGACAGGATGCCCAGCATACCGGATTATCCCCTTCATATACTCCTGGAACAGGGACTGTTACCGATGATAATACCGGTCTCATGTGGCAAAATAGTATTGATTCCAATGGAGATGGTATTATAAATGCAGATGATAAACTTACTCACACAGAAGCTCTTTCCTACGCAGATGGTCTTCCAGATGTAAATGGAATGGGCTGGCGTTTACCTACTGTAAAAGAGTTGTATTCATTAATTTTATTTAATGGTGAAGATATAAGCGGATATGAAGGTACCGATACCAGTGGGTTTACCCCTTTTATAGATACTACCAAATTTGATATTGCATATGGTGATCTCAGCACAGGAGATCGGCTTATTGATGTTCAATTTGCAACCAGTACTATTTATGTAAGCACCACTATGAATGGTGATGAAACTATGTTTGGAGTTAATTTTGTAGATGGGCGTATAAAAGGTTACGGGCTCTCTGTTGGTGGTACACTTAATACGTTTTATGTACTATGTGTAAGAGACGATACCAGTTCTGGTTATGGGATAAACAGTTTCTCTTATAATAATGAAGATACTGCAAATGAAACCATCACCGACAGTGCAACAGGTCTAATGTGGGACAGTGTTGATAGCGGAGGTGGATTAAACTGGTCACAGGCACTGGCCTGGGTTCAAACAAAAAATGCAGAAGTTTATAAAGGTTACAATGACTGGCGACTTCCCAATGCTAAAGAACTTCACAATATTGTAGATTATGAAAGATCTCCGGATACAACATCATCACCAGCCATTAATGCAATATTTACTACTACTTCCATAATAGACGAAGATAATAATACCAATTATCCATTCTTCTGGACCAGTACAACTCATAAAAGTTACAGATCAGGATTTGAAGGAACAAGTGCTGTTTATATAGCATTTGGAGAAGCCCTTGGATTTATGGAATAAGGAGATAACTACGATGGAAAAAAACACTTTGTTAATAATATTGATTTGTTTCTTATTTATTCAAACCTTTGGTTTTGCGGAGGAAGCAAATTTTAATTACACCATTGTAGATACCGGGGTCAGTGATTTTTACAGCAATAATAAAATCATTTCCATACCCGGTATGGGAGAACCCTTCCATGGGCAGGACGCTCAATATCAGATGAATACCCCATCTTATACAGATAATAGAGACGGAACCATTACTGATAATGTTACAGGATTAATCTGGATGAAAGATATGGGAGAAAAAAAGTCTTTTGATGATGCCTTCCAATATGCTGAAAATCTGGAACTAGGTGGTTATAAAGACTGGCGGGTACCGACAATTAAGGAGCTGTATTCTCTTATTCAATTTACTGGAAAAGTTAAGGGAGCAAAGGCTCTCGATTTCTTTATAGATACTGATTATTTTGATCACCCTCTCGGGGACACAGGAAAGGGTGAACGTGAAATTGATGCTCAGACCTGGAGTTCAACTGAATATGTAGGCAGGACTATGAGAAACGATGAAACCGTTTTCGGAGTTAATTTTGTTGACGGCCGGATTAAGGGATATCCGAAATACGATCCCCAAACCCGAAAAGAGAAAAAAATGTATTTCCGCCTTGTCCGAGGGAACAGTAACTATGGTAAAAATAATTTTATTGATAATGGCGATAAAACTGTAATAGATGAGGCAACAGGACTCATGTGGCAGCAGTCGGACAGCGGCAGAGATATAGACTGGGAAGAGGCTCTGGAATATGCGGAAAACCTGGTTCTAAATGGTTATGATGATTGGCGATTACCCAATGCAAAAGAACTGCAAAGTATTGTCGACTACTCCCGTTCACCACAGACAACAGGATCTGCAGCCATAGATCCTGTATTTAATATAACAGAAATTAAAGACCCCCAGGGAGATGAGCATTATCCCTTTTTCTGGACAGGGACAACTCATCTTGATGGAAGAAACCCCTATGATTCTGCAGTTTATGTTGCTTTTGGGGAAGCCCTGGGAAAGATGAATAATAGATTGATGGATGTTCATGGTGCAGGGGCCCAGCGGAGTGATCCCAAGAGTGGCAACAGCAGTGATTATCCCGATTATTTTGGTCCCCAGGGAGATATTCGTTATGTCTACAATTATGTCAGGTGTGTAAGAACTGTAAAATGAAGAACACCCAGGACATATGGGTAAGCAGGAAGCAGAATTTCCGGCCAACCCCGCCTCAATATTTAAATTTCTTTCTTAAGAAAGAATAGGGTAAAAATGATGGAATAAAACTATACCATTACCTTACAACCCTCTTAAATATAGGTTTTGTAATTATGCCCTAGAACTTCTCCAAGTCTTTTTGCAAGATCAAGGGAGATGTTTCGCCGCCCTTTTTCTATATCTGAGATATATTGTTTTGATCGTTCCCCGATAGCTTTACCTAAATCTGCTTGTGTCATATTCAAATTTAATCGATGAATTTCTACAGTCTCACCAGGGGAAGGCTTCATTTCTTCAAACCAATCGGTAGTAGTAATTTCAACGAGTTCATCTTCATCATCTATTATCTCGACCAGATTTTCCCCAAAGTCTTTTTTAAGAAGATCAATAAGGGGCTTATATTCTTCTCCCTGGATTTGGATATCAATATGGGGCGTTTTCACGTGAACCTGCATAGTAAACCTCCACTATTATTGAGTTTTCCTCATTTTTCCAACAAGCAACCCATTTGTATGAAAGGTGACAATGATACTCGTTTTTTCCAAGTTTGCTGTAGTTGGGCCATGATGGTTGAACAGGACCATCAGCCTCAAGGTCAACGACCAAAGCTGCAAAATTCTTTTGTTCAGCAACAGGCATTTTCCGCAAACTCTTTATAACTTTGTTTTTCATTATTACCTTGTGCATGTTTTAATGTACCACTAACAATGGTACTAGTCAACATTAATATATTCTAAGTCTTTTGCGCTGTACATGATATTATTTCGTTTTTAACTTTTTTCGTCGGTTCACTGTGGTTATTTTAGAGAACAGCTACTTTTAAATTCAAAATGTGTTACATCGAAAAAAGCTCTTCTATGCCTCTTTTCTTTATGGTTAATTGTTTGATGTATATTGTAGGGAGTTGTTTTGATCACTTTGGATAGCTATAACTTTATTTCATTAATAAACTTCGTCATGAGAACCAATATCGAGAAGAATGATTTCTCTATTTACTATTTTCAAATACAATACAACTCTATAGCTATATGTCAAACTAATAGAATATTTTTCTTTATGCCGCCCTTTTAGCTGGTGTAATTTTAGCCGCTTTTGGAAGGGGTCTTCTTCCAGCTGAGTAAATAGTTCCTTAAAATCAGGTTTTAATTCAGGATGTTTTTTAAAGAACTTTTTTGATGTCTTTACAAAAGTATTAGTCCAACTTAGTTTAAACACTATCGATTTCCTGCATCAAATCATTAATAGTTCCAAATTTTACTCGTCCCTCTTTTATATCTTTATCTGATGCATCGAGTCTTGCTGAAATAAGGTCATCAATAATCAATTTATATGATTCTTCAGTCAGTACAACATAATCTGGTGTATTATTCCGTATAATATGAACCGGACCATTTCCCAATAATTCATCTACAGCTCCAATGCCTCTTCTTTTTATTTCAGAAGATGAAATTGTATTCATACTAATACTCCTTAAGATACTATATTTAGTACAAATATAAGTATAAATTGGATATATATCAATACGCAAATCTTAAATTTAACTGTTTTTCTCAAAAAAGAAATGGAAATATTTACACATAAAAATCAACCCCGATACAGACCCCTTTATTAGGGGAACCCAGGTGCCTATATACTCACTTCACCTATTATACAGTATAAAACATCCCATAAACGGCTATAAATGGCCCTAAGTTGGATACGCATTAAATTGAGGGACTAGTGGTCGCAAGGCCGTGGAAGTTCAAGTCTTCTCTACCACAGATATATATGCACTTAGCTTCTACCAGGCTAAGTGCTTTTTTTATATGTGTAAAAATATTTCATAA
>DAOVSY010000471.1 GCA_030633365.1 Spirochaetaceae bacterium
CCTGAAATCGTAAAAGCTGTCAGGGAAAGTAAAAAAGGCAAAAGTGTTGTTATTACGGCAGATGGGGGAGTGAGAACCGGGTTTGATGTTGTTACAATGCTGGCTTTAGGGGCAGATTTTGTTATGGTGGGAAGACCCCTTGCAAGGGAAGCCATTTCAAGTGGTGTGGAAGGAGTTAGCAGGATTTTAGAGTACTTTAAAACAGACATAAAAGTAGCAATGATAATGACTTCCTGTAATTCCATAAAAGAAATAAATGAGTCTATTCTTGTATGAGCCCAAAAACGATAACCATCCCGGCACTCTTCAAGTACCCCGGATTTCCAATCCTACTGGCCCATGACTTTATTTATTGTCAAAAACCATGCCTTTGCATCTCACCTGAATCCAATAAATAATAGTGCAATCGCAAGAACAATAAAGAGAACTGAAAGGAATTTTTCAAGGATTATAGTATTCAATCTTGCCGCAACATATGGTGCGACCTGCCCTCCAATTATCACAGCAGGAACGGTCATTGCTATAATATTCCATGGGATTTCGCCACTCCCTGTGGCAGATGACCTGGCAAGATGTGTAATTGATGCCACAATAGCAGTTCCTGCGACGATTATATGGCTTGTACCTATTCCAATTTTGGCAGGTATCCCTGAGATAATCATTGAGATTACACCCATCTCCCCGATTCCAAAACCTGAAATCCCCTGGAAAAACCCTCCAAGTGTAAAACCAAATAATCTGATACTGTAAGAACATCTGCAATAGCTGTATATCTTCCCATTCCTGTCGGTAAGTGTTACATTTTCTATATTCTTTTTATGTTGGTGTGTAACGGAAAGAATCCTCCGAGATGCTATTTCATCTGCAAATGCCTTTATCCTATCAGTTTGGGTTAAAGTATAAACACCTATCAGCAGTGCAAGACTAATAATCAGGTACATTAGACGTTCAGGTATATAGAAGGATAATTCGGAAGAAATAATAACTACCGGGATTGCCCCTATCAGCGAGTAAAAAGCTATTTTCTTATCCACAAGACCAAAACGCAAGAAGGCTAGGGTGGAACTTGATAAACCAAACGATTCTGTTATCAACCCGAGCATCACGCTCTGTCCTGATGTTAGCTTGAAGGCAAGGATGGGGAATACAAGAACAAAAAAAGGAACAAAAAGGGCAGCACCGCTGATACCTACTGAATTCACGACGATTGCAATTACGATAGCTACCGGAAACATCCACCAGAATTCAGTCCAGTACCTGCTATCACCTTTGACAAGCCTTGTCAAAATAAACAGAAAAACCGGAATCACTAGGAAAACAAGGTAATTTTCGTATTCAAGTGCTCTTTTCAGTATTCCTTTTGACATAAAGATTTTTTAAGAAACTGGTAATCATTAATTCAAAATACTTTTTCTACTATAGCGCTTTACCAGTTTCACAGAAATATAGTTCCTTCAGGTTATTTTTGATATATACAGGACATGCCGGACATTTACAGCCTTTCTTTTCGATTTTCTCTGGTGATGTCCCCCTTGCACAGAAAAGATATGGCTGAGGGGGGAAAGGCAGGCTGGGACAGGTCCCGCAATAGTCCATGCAGATGTTAAGATTCTCTTTTGTATCTTCGACTGGCAAACTTTCCTCCTCCATTTTTATTGAAAAAGAAAATATTGAGATCAGGTCAACATTTTCTTAAACATCATCCTGACCATAATTCTTTTAAGGATGAAATAATCCTGGGTAGCAGCCATAACAGCCTGTTTTTCCATCATCTTCCGTTCTTCAGGCCATGTTGCCATTACTTTCTTTAACGACCCCATCAGTACCTCCCTTTTATCTTTAGGAAGTTTGGTGATGATATCTGTTCTTGTTTTTATGATCTTTTCCCTTTCTTCTTCTGACAATTCCCCAACTGCATCGGTCATATCACTTATTGATGCTATTCTTTTATCTTCTGGCATTGTGGAGAATTGCTCCATCCGTGCCATCAGGATATTACGCCTTTCCTCTTCCGGTTTTGATGCCAGTATCTGCACAACCTCCATCATCTGGTTGACCTTTTCTGCATTTTCCTTGTATTCCTGGCATACAGGACATTTATCCAGGTGCTCATCCAGTGATGCTGCATCTTTACCGGCACACTCTTCGCAGGCTTTTGCCAGCTTTTCTAATTCCTCTTTTGCTGTCATAAAATAATCCACTCCTAACAAAGAATAGTCGTTTTTGCAATATAAAGTCTCTTGTCAATTCCATCAAACAAATGAAATTATTTAAGAAAACCATCATTTAGCAGGCCAAAGGACAATACAAGTTCTGCGGAAACCATGTTTTTTACTTTTAATTCAGGCTTGCGAAAAATTTTAATAATTATTAGGCGTATTAATTAATAAGGGGTTAGAAAATCACATTATGCACGAAACTAAAGATATTGGTCTAAGAGGTATTCCCGTAGCAAATACAAAAATCTGCCATATAGACGGGGAAAAAGGCAAACTGGCATACAGGGGATACAACACCGAAGAGCTTGTCCGGTATTCAACGTTTGAAGAAACAGTCTATTTATTGCTGTACGAAACTCTTCCAACAAGAAAAGAATTGGAAGTATTCAGGGAAACGATGGCTTCTGAAAGAGAGCTTCCTGCAGGGATAATCAGGCATCTGAAAAAGAGGAAA
>DAOVSY010000191.1 GCA_030633365.1 Spirochaetaceae bacterium
AAACAGACTGCTAATAATTAAAATTGTACCATAATAACCCCTCTTTATTTTAAAACATAATGAAAAGTGATACAGAGGTCAATAGAGTGGATCTTATTCTCTCCTGGAAATCTAATTTTGACTTTTAGTAAGCTTTATATTGAGAATACTGGTCTTTCCATGAATAGTTACCTTCGAGCTGGCAATTTTTGATCCATCATCAATAAAACTTGCACGATAAGTTAAAGCTTTTCCAGGAAGGGGTAACAGATCATTTATAAAAATACTTTCTGAACTATTTTCAAGATAAAATTCAATATCTGCCAACCCGGCACCACTACTTTCACCTTTCGACTTGTTTACAATAGATAAATTAAGAAATATACTATTATTGCTTTCATATTGGGTAAGATGCAGACTGTAACCTTCTAAATTTGGTATTTCATATGATTTTCTAACCAAAGGAATTACCACAAGTAAAATTAAAACAATTACTGCAATATCCAAAAGTGTAATAAGAAGGGTTCTGTTTCGTTTAAAGGCTCCCCCTTTATATGATTTAGGTTCTGTAAACCTACTGTTCTCGTACTCTTCTTTATTAAAATGGTAAGTATAATTTTGATTATTAGGATCCTCATCCATTATATGGTCTCCATATTTTTAATTTCTCTGGATATATAAGGAAGAAGATCCTCTGCCAAAAACCATCCTTTTTCCCTAAAACAGCTCTTTCCAATATTCTGATGAAGTGTTACTCCTAAAATTGCTGCATTATAAGCATCCAGTCCCTGTGCCAAAAGGCCAGCAATAATACCAGAAAGGATATCTCCGGAACCTCCGATACCCAGAGAGGGATTCATTCCATCCACAACAGTGTAGTCTCCTTCAGGATTTACTATAAATGTTACATGGCTTTTTAGTACAATAACAGCTCCGTATTTAGCTGCTGTTTTTCTAAGATAAGAAAGTGGAGAAGAGAGAAATATTTCCTTATCAATACCTGAAAGCCCCTCAAACTCCCCTGGATGCGGTGTAAAAACCCAGGAACCTTTAAGATACCCTGGATTTGTTTCAAATAAAGACTCCATTTTTAAAAGAAGATTTAGACCATCTGCATCCAGAACTCCTGGTATATTACTTTCAAAAAGTTTTTCAAGGAACTGAACCCTGCCCGTTATTCCCCAACCCGGTCCTGCTAAAATAGAAGAAAATTTTGTAAGGACCGGAGTCTCACTATCTGTATCTATTGTCTTTACCATTATTGATGATAAATGAGAAGCCGCAATTTTGTAGATATTACTGTCAATAAAAAGAGTCACAAGACCAGATCGAGCTCTTCCGGCGGCACTGGCAGAAAGGACGGCTGCCCCGACAGTACCTTTGGTACCAGCAAAAACAGCCGTATGCCCTCTTTCCCCTTTATATGCCCAGGGGATAATTTCTGGTAAAAGGTTTATATCCTTATAAAATATGTTGCCAGCATCCCTGGGATTATCCAACAGGGACGGAGGAAACCCTATTTTTACTACTACAATTTTACCAGCATAAACTCGCTGAGAAGGGTAATAAAGAATAGTCTTGGGAAGACCTATCGTAAGAGTAATATCAGCTTTAATTACAGGGTTACTTTTTTTAAACTCTTCTCCAAGACCACTTGGAATATCTATTGCTATTTTTGTTCCGGGACTTGAATTTACAAGAGTAACAAGCTCAGCTTCAGTGGGACGCAGAGAACCAAGTAATCCTGTTCCAGTAATTCCATCAATTATTAATCCAGATTCTGTAATAGTATCTTTTACTGATTTTTTATCTTTCTTAAAAATTAGTACAGGTATATCCAGGTTATCACATATTTTTTTATGAAGAAGAAACATTTCATTACCAGTTTCTTTACTAAGTATAATTTTTAATTTTGTATAACCTGATATCCATGCCTGTCTTGCAATTACAAGTGCATCCCCACCATTATTACCAGAGCCTGCAACTATAAGCAGATTTTCTTTATGTTTATTATTTATTTCAAGATAATTTTTTATATAAGTCCAGCATTTAATTCCTGCATTTTCCATTAGTAATGAGCCAGGTATTCCAAAATTATTAATAGCCTGACTGTCTATTTGTGACATTACATCTGGACTAACTATCTTCATCCTGTACTCCCGGCAGCTGATCACTTCTCCACCACACAATTTCGGCTTTATCATACTTGCCCAATAACGCCACAAGCAAACCATTTGGATCCAGATACAAATCTCTGTAAGATATCTCATCATCCTTCATAGTTAAATCGCTTCTGGAAATAACTGTTCCATTTTCTTCCAAAACCATAACCTGGAAAATATTTGCAGATACATATGTAAGAAAGAAAAATTTTCCGGCAGTATTTACCCCTAAAAAACCAGGGATATCATCACTTCCACTATTATCCAGCTCAGGGATACGTATTGATCTTGTATAATTTTCTTTATTAAGATCAAGTGTCCATAAATAGGACATTGTGTAATCCAGATTATTATTACTTTTATTATAATAATCCAGTTTCAGATATACTGCATTTGTATTTCTATCAGGAACAATTGTTTCCAATGATGGTATATAATCCCCCTCATCAGGAACAGGAAGATCATCCAATGGTATTATTATAGTATACTTAAGAGAACCTTTATCTGTATACCAGTAAATATTCCAGGTCTTAATAGTTCGGGTAATAACAATTATTTCATCCTTACTATTTACTTCAATTTTTTCAATATAAGGGAATGGCGTACCTCCAATACCCTCTCTACCCAAAAAATTAATAAAACTGCCTTTATTATCAAATCGAAGGACTATTCTGTTTAAAGTACTGTCAGTAGTTTCATCATATTCTGTACGGTTATCCGGAACTGTATCTTCAACCAGGAGCTGATTGTTACTTGTTACAGCAATCTCTCCCATATTTCTGAAGTTGAAGGGATATGCATTACGATTTGTGATCCTACCATCACTGGAAGTATTACTAAGTAAAACAGGTTCAGGATTTTCATTGGAATTATAATAAAGAGACAGGATATCTCCATAGGAACTGAACTCCATAACTTTATTTGAATTACCATCGGCTATATATATAAGTCCATCTTTCATTACTATTCTTGATTTTTTATTAAAAGGAACATTTGACATTTGAATAAGATCAATCTGATCCTCACCCCTTCCCAGGGCAAGTTCAAATATCAGTTCTCTCTCCATAACATTTTCCGAATTACAGGAAGAAAAGGAAGCAAGAGAAAAGATAATTACTAGTAGTATTTGAAGCCTTACAAAATTGCTTTTCATAACTTATAGTACCCGCTAGATATTAAAAATGTCAATCTAAGTAAGGACAGCCATGTAGGGTCGATAAATCGACCACCGAGGCTGCACCTACTATTGAATTTCACTACTAACAACAGTATATTATGTTGATTATCAGAAAAGCTGAGAGGATTATATAAATGCCTGGAATAATGAATGTGATATTTGGTTCAAAACACGAAAAAGATTTAAAAGAATTACTACCCCTTGTACATAAAATTAATGAGCTTGAAGCCTGGGCTTTAGGACTTGCAAACGAAGAGTTTCCAAAACAAACAGAAATTTTTAAACAAAGATATAAAGATGGTGAAACTCTTGATCAAATTCTACCGGAAGCTTTTGCTTTGGCAAGAGAAGCCTCCCGCAGAACCCTGGGAGAGCGCCCCTACGATGTACAGCTTATGGGTGGTATTTCGCTTCATCAGGGAAGAATAATGGAGATGAAAACAGGTGAAGGTAAAACTCTTTCAAGTGTATCTGCCGCATATCTTAATTCCCTGGCTGGTCTTGGAGTACATGTTATAACAGTTAATGACTACCTTGCAGAAAGGGATTCAGAATGGATGAAACCGGTTTTTTCCCTTATGGGTATTACTGTTGGAAATATTATTTCCAACATGGATAATGATTCCAGAAAGAAAGGTTACGAATGCGATATTACCTATGGTACTAATAATGAATTTGGTTTCGATTATCTAAGAGATAATATGAGATGGTCTGACGAAGGCCGGGTACAAAAAAATCATAACTTCTGTATTATTGATGAAATAGATTCAATTCTTATTGACGAGGCAAGAACACCATTAATTATATCCGGTCAGGCAGAAGATAATACAAAGAAATTTTCGGATGTTAACAGGCTGGTATCTAAACTTAATGAGTGCAGTAAAGATTCTGAAACAGATGAATATCCTGAAATAAGTGATGGGGATTTTCAAATAGATGAAAAATCAAAAAAAGTAACCTTTACTGAAAAAGGTATGAACAGAATAGAAGAAGTTCTTATACAGTCAGGAGTAATTGTAGAATCACTTTATAAAGATGAGAATTTTGAATTTGTTCACTACTTTACCCAGGCCATGAAAGCCCATCATCTATTTCAGATAGATGTTGATTATGTTGTTCAAAATGGAATTGTTGAAATTGTCGATGAATTTACAGGGAGAATACTTCATGGAAGAAGATATTCTGAAGGCCTTCACCAGGCTATTGAAGCAAAAGAAGGAATTCGTATTGCCAGAAGAAACAGAACACTGGCTACAATTACTTTTCAGAATTTCTTTAGAATGTACACAAAGTTATCCGGTATGACTGGTACTGCAGATACAGAAGCCAGAGAATTTGGTAAAATTTATAATCTGGATGTAGTCGTTATCCCAACAAACAGGCCCCTGGCCAGAATTGATAAAAATGATGTTATCTATCTTACAGAAGAGTTTAAATACAATGCAATTTGTGATGAAATTGAGGTTCAATATAAACGAGGTCAGCCAGTCCTTGTGGGAACAGTGTCCATAGAAAAATCAGAGCATATTTCCAGGCTGCTTTCCAAAAGAGGTGTTAAACACGAAGTTCTTAATGCCAAAAATCATGAAAGAGAGGCTCATATTATCTCTGAAGCCGGTGCAAAACGTTCAATTACAATTGCAACAAATATGGCAGGTCGTGGTACAGATATTAAGCTTGGAGGTAATCCTGATTTTAGAGCAAGAAAAAAATGTGGCACAAAAGCAACAGATGAAGAATTTAAAAATGCCTACGCTCTGGAATATACAAACTGGCAGAAAGACTATAAAGAAGTTAAGGATCTTGGTGGTCTTTACATATTAGGAACAGAAAGACATGAGTCCAGACGTATTGATAATCAGCTAAGAGGACGTTCCGGAAGACAGGGTGACCCGGGTACTTCCAGATTCTTTCTTTCTTTGGATGATGAGCTTATGCGGCTTTTTGCCAGAGACAGTCTAAGGTCCTTAATGTCCAGAGCAGGAATGAATACAGGAGAACCTTTACATCATTCCCTTATCAATAAAGCCATCGAAAGGGCACAAAACAGGGTTGAAGAACGAAATTATGAAATCAGAAAGCACCTTCTTGAATATGATGATGTTCTTAATGAACAAAGATCATTTATTTATGATCAGCGAAATAATATTCTTAGTGACAATGAACTATTCCAAAGAATAACAACGACCAACAAAGAGCTGGTAGAGGAAATTGCTTCCACTTATTTTGTTAATACTGACAACTCAAACATAAATGCATCTGCATTAAATTCAGATCTAAGAGAATCTTTTCTCTATTCTGAAGAGTTTACACAATCAAAATTGAAAGAGTTAGGGAAAGAAATACTTGTAGAACGTGTGTGTAAAACCATGGAAACTGAACTAAAAGGGAAAATTGAAAGAGTTGGACAAAAACAGTTTAATGATTTTATTAAGTATCAGTATCTAAAAAATATAGATAATAGTTGGCAGGATCATTTGGAATCACTGGAAGAGTTAAGGGAAGCTGTTTATCTTAGAACATATGCACAGAAAAATCCCCTTTTAGAATACAAGCTCGAAGGTTTTGATATTTTTGATAAATTACTATATGAAATTAAGACAAATATAGCAAAAACAATTTCAAAAGTTCAA
>DAOVSY010000103.1 GCA_030633365.1 Spirochaetaceae bacterium
GACCGTTTTACTTCTATATCAGCATCATCATTTTTATACCACTCAGATCGATATCCCAGGCAATTACAAATAAATTCTGTACCTTGTATAATTTTCTGTTTTCTGTAATGAACATGGCCTGAGACAGCAAATTTAATATTTGGATATCTTGAAATTAGTTCCCCATACTCTGAACTACCCAAAAAAGCGTTCATATATTCCCACATTGGGGACGGAGGTTGAACTGTAAAATCCAAAACAGGAAGTACATGGGTAACAATAATTATATTTTTATTTTTATATTTTTTTAACTGCTTTTCCAGTTTATCTATAAAATACCTATGCATATCCAATGTTGATCTATTCCAGACAGCCTTGATACTATCCTGCCAGATCCTCTCTTCATATTTCATTTTGGTAAAATCGTCAAAACTGTACTTTTTATCTCCAAAACTAAAATCATACCAGCCAAGATCACCAATAACAACCCAGTCATTGCTAATTGGAAATGGCCCATTTGCAAGGTTATGAGAATATGACTTTAATAGATAATATATCTCCCAGGATGTTTTTTCAGGATATTTTTCTATCCAGATATCGTGATTACCAGGCACAAACAAACATGGAATTTCCCCTTTTTCTTCAATCTTTTTAAGAGATCCAAGAGTAAGTTCATAGTCACTGGCAACATCACCCGCAATAATCATCAAGTCCAGTGAGTACTTTTTTATATATCTGATTATAGAAGAAGTTACCCTGTCTTTATCAGAATAATTAATATCAACATGAATATCTGAAAGAATGCCTATTTTCACTATTAATTTTGCCTTATTTTAGAACCCTGGGGTTAAGTTTTTCTGCAAGAGTATCTCCAATCAGATTAAAGGCAAATACGGTAAATGCAAGAGCCAGTCCTGGATATATTGCCATCCATGGAGCCTGAATAAGATAATTTTTTGCATCCTTCAGCATGAGTCCCCAGCTTGGGGTAGGAGGCTGTGTCCCTAATCCAAGATAGGAAAGAGAAGCTTCAATAACAATTGCCAGAGCAAAGGTAATTGTAAGCTGAACAATAACCTTTCCAAGAAGATTTGGGATTATATGTATAAAAACACGTTTTACGACAGGAGTACCTAAAGCACGGGAAGCTTCAATATAACTTTCCGTTTTAATAGCCAGTGTTTCTGCCCTGACCAATCGTGCAAAAACAGGACTGTATATTATTCCAATTGCAGACATAACCTGAACAAGACCATACCCAAAAAATGAAACAACTGTAATTGCAAGTAAAATTGTAGGAAAAGAAAGAAGACTATCCATTAGAAGCATAAGCAGATTATCTATCCACTTACTCCCCAGTCCGGCAATAAGGCCTACAGTCATTCCAATAATAACAGCTATTGAAGCTGAGACTATTCCTACAACAAGAGCAGATCTGGATCCATATATAATCCGGCTTAGAATATCTCTGCCAAAATTATCTGTACCAAGTACATTGATGGAATCCGGAGCTGAAAATCTCCGTTCGAGATTCTGATTAGTAGGACTATGGGGAGCAACCAGGGGAGCCGCAATTGCGGCTGCCCCTAAAAGAATAATAAACAGAACTGAAATATTAAAAACCCAGTTCCTTCTTTTTATTAACATCTATTTAAACTCTGTCCACCTGAAGTCAAAGGTATCCAGATTTGGTGTAATCCTGAAACCACTTACATCAGTTCTAAGTCCTGTTGTTCGGTATGAAGAACCTAAATAAACAAAGGGTACCTCTTTTGCCATAAGCTCCAGAGCCTGATCGTACAAAGCTTTTCTGGCCTCATAACCTATAGTAGATGCAGCTTCCTTAATAAATCCTGCAGCATCAGCATTCATCCACTGAACGTACTTTCCTTCACCATAGCCACTGAGTGTACCGTCAGGATCAAGTTTTCCTGTATGCCCTATAACTGTAAGATCAAATTTACTGGCTCTGTATACATCACTAATCCAGGTAGACCAGTCTATTAACTGTATTTTCACATTCAACCCAACCTGGGTAAGCATTTCCTGGTACATCTCACCTGCTTTGACATGAAGGGTATAATTTTGGGGAAGATACAGTTTTAGTTCAACATCATCTCCAACTCCCGCTTCTTTAAGAAGCTGTTTGGCTTTTTCCGGATTATAGGGATAGAGGTCTGTAAAATCTTTGTAATAAGCATTACCCCTGTCCATGAAGGTAGCAATAGGTTCGCCGCCTCCATATGCTATATCAAGAATTTTTTGTTTATCAATAGCATAGTTAATTGCCTGTCGTACTCTAATATCATCTAAAGGAGCAACGCTTGTATTCATTGGCATTACCATGATAAGAGCTGTAAGATTATCTTCAAGTTTAACATCAGAACTTCCTTCAAGCATAGGAATATCATCACTGTCAATTATAAAAACTATATCAATCTGTCCTGCAATGAGTCCCTGAACCTGAATTGATGTTTCGGGAATTATATTAAGAACAATCTTATCCAGTTTTGGCAGACCCTTCATCCAGTAATCATCATTCTTTGCAAAAACAACCTTACTGTCACGTACCCATTCTTCCAGTTTAAAAGGACCTGTACCAACAGGCAGTGAGTCAAAATCATGACCACTGTCAATCAGGCTCTTTGGAAGTATCGCACCCCAGCCTGAAGCCAGAAATGCAAGGAAAGGAGCATGGGGACCGGAAAGAGTAAAAACAACTGTCATATCATCCGGGGTATCAATAGAAGAAACAATACTCAGTCCCTTTTTATGTGGAGAACCTGTTTCTTCTGCAAGAATTCTTTCAAATGTAGCCTTAACATCTGCCGAAGTAAAAGAATCGCCATTATGAAATTTTACACCCTTTCTCAGGTTAAAAGTCCAGGTAAGAGAATCAGATGAAACATCCCAGCTTTCGGCAAGAGCTGGTATAATAACACCATTTTCATCAGGTTCGGCAAGTGTATCGTAGATACTCTTAATTGTCTGAAATGTAAGAGTTCCCGAAGTTTTATGGGGATCCAATGTATCAGGATTTCCTGCTAAAGCAAAATTGAGGGGTTTTACCTCTTTACTTCCAGCTGCAAACAACATCCCTGTCATAAGTAAAAAAATGACAAAAAATAATCCAATTTTTGCTGTCTTTCTCATATGTTACTCCTTATATATTTACGGATCTACTATCCGTTTAATGCATAACAACCGACAGAGTGACCATCTCCAATATCTATCAACTTTAAAGTTGAATCCTGTTTTGGAGGGAAATAAGTATACCCTTCCGGCAATCCATCTCTATAATTTTCATCTGCTTCAAAAAGATCATTACTGTCTTTACCAGGGGCAGAAGAAAAAAGCTTAAGAGTGTACGGATGTACAGGTTTTTTCATTATTTTTTCCGTTTCTGCAGTTTCCACTACCTGCCCCTGATACATGACAGCAACCTGATCACTTAAATATGAAACCAGATTAAGATCATGGGATATAAACAGATAGGTTAATGAGAATTCATCCTTTAAATCAAGTAAAAGATTTATTATCTGAGCCTGTATGGAAACATCAAGATTAGAAACAGGTTCGTCAAGAACAAGGAATTCAGGTTCCATTGAAAGAGCTCTTGCAATAACAATTCGCTGTTTCTGGCCTCCTGAAAATTCATGAGGATACCGGCTTGCATGGTTAGACGAAATCCCAACAAGGTCCAGAAGATTTTTAATTTTACTATCCATCTTATTTTTAGGATATTTTTTATTAACCAAACCCTCTTTCATACAGTTATATATTGACATTTTAGGATTAAGAGCACTATTAGGATCCTGAAATACAATCTGCATTCTTGATCTGTAGGGGTGAAGCTCCTTTTTTGATATATCTGCAATATTTCTTCCACTGTACAGGATTTTTCCTGAACTGGGAGGATCAAGAAGCATAACAGATCTTGCAAGAGTAGTTTTACCACAGCCCGATTCACCTACAAGACCAAAAATTGTATTTTTTTGAATATCAAAGCTTACATCATTAACAGCAACATAATCATCTTTTTTAACAGAGATTAATTTGTGGCTTCTAAAAACCTTAATAATATTTTTCAGCTCAATTAATTTTTCCATTGTTTCCCAATAAAGTGACATGCCGCTGTATGAGAAGTACCAGAATTTCCGGTTCCTACTTCCTTAGTCTCAGGTTGAGTGGTTTTACAAATATCCTCAACAACAGGACATCTTGTATGAAAAGCACAACCCCCGGGGATATTCTCTGCATCAGGAACTTTTCCCGGTATAGTCTGCAATCTTTTTCCCCTTTTATCTGCATCTGGTATTGATTCAAGAAGAAGACGTGTATATGGATGTTTTGAATTTGAAAATAAATCTTTACTGGAAGCTGATTCAACAATTCGACCCGCATAGATTACGGATACCCAGTCAGATATATCATGCACAACACGTAGATCATGTGAAATAAACAGTATCCCCATATCAAGAGTATCTTTTAAGCTCAGCATAAGATTAAGAATTTGAAGTTGCAGGGTTACATCAAGTGCTGTTGTTGGTTCATCTGCAATTAGAAAGGCAGGGTTACAGCTTATAGCCATGGCTATCATTATACGCTGCTTCATACCACCTGAAAGCTCATGAGGGTAACTACCCAGAACCCGTTTCCCACCATCAAGACCAACAAGTTCAAGTATTTCCAGGGCCCGTTCAATAGAACCAGCCTTATCCATTCCAAGATGAAGAATCAGCATCTCTGTAATCTGATCACCAACCTTCAAAGTAGGATTAAGATATCGGGCCGGTTCCTGGAAAACCATAGCAATCTCTTTCCCTCTGATCTGTCTTTGCTCTTTTTCTTCAAGGAGAAGAAGATCCTGATCGCCAAGAATAATTTTACCAGAATTTATACGGGCTGGAGGTGTTGGCAGAAGCCCCATTATACATGTCGAAGTTACAGTCTTACCAGATCCGGATTCACCAACAAGAGAGTGAACTTCTTTTCGTTTAAGACTTAAACTTATACCCCTTAGAGCATTTGCCTCTTTCTCGCCCTGGACAAAACTTATATTCAAATCCCTTATCTCAAGTGTTAAATTCACTATGAAATCCTTATCTTAGGGTTAAGAACACTGTAGAGTATGTCTACAGTAAAATTAACCAGGGAAAATATAACAGCAATAAAAACGACTCCACCCTGAATTAGGGGAAAATCTCTTTGATAAATGGCATAAAGAAAAAGACGTCCAAGCCCTGGAAGAGAGAATACCTGCTCTACAATAATAGCTCCCCCGAGCATATAACCAAACTGGATACCAGTTATTGTTACAACAGATATCATTGCATTTTTAAGAGCATGTTTATACCGGATCATCCGTTCTGTAAGCCCTTTAGCTCTGGCAGTTATAATATATTCTCTGCTAAGTTCCTCAACCATAGCTGCACGTGTAAGTCTGAGAATTACTGCAGCTCTGGCGAAACCCAGTGCAATAGCCGGAAGAATGAAGTTTTTAAGACTGTCTGATCCAAATAATGGAAACAGAGGTATTTTAACAGCAAAAACAAGGAGCAGGATCAGTCCCAGCCAGAAACTTGGAATAGCCATACCCATCTGGGAATATACCATCCCGAAATAATCCCAAAATGACCACCTGTGTACTGCTGAAAGGACTCCCAGGGGAATAGCTATAATAATACCTAAAACAATACCCAATACAGCAAGAGTCAAAGTGAGGGGAAAACGTTCTAAAATTAGTTTATTTACAGAAGCACCGGAAATCATAGACTCGCCAAAATCGAAACGAACTATATCTGTTAACCAACGTCCATACTGAACAATTACAGGAACATCTGTACCAAGACGGGCACGAATAGCTGCTATGTCCTCGTCTGAAGCATCAATTCCAGCAATAACCAAAGCAGGATCTCCGGGAATTACCCTTATTACAAAAAAGATTATTGTGGAGATAATGAGAATAGTTAATAGCAGTCTGAGAAAACGTCTTAATATAAATAATACAAATTCCATATTACTCCTTAGTATGCCATAAAAAATATTAAATATTCCAGACCTTACCACCCTCTGCAAGTTCTATTTCACCACTAAAAATCTCACCGGCTTCTTCTTTTAATTCCCTATGATCTCCAAAATGAGGAAGATGTGTAAGAATTAATTTTCCTGCCTGAGCCTCTTTGGCAAGACGTCCGGCTTCCCCGGATGTAAGATGACCCTCAATTCTACCTTTAAATTTGTTATATAAACTGGATTCACATAAGAGCAAATCTACACCTTTAAAAAAATCTACAAGATCATTATCCCAACCTGTATCTCCAGTATAACCAAGTGTACCCTCTTTCGTATCAACTCTTACAGCAAAGGAAGGCACAGGATGAGATGTAAGCTTAAAATTAAGAGTAAAAGAACCCAAAACAAGAGGAGCTTCTTCCATTACAGGAATACCTACAGAAGCATCTTCATAGCTTAGTTTATTAAAAAAATCAGAATTATTATGACCATAAATAGAAATGGGAACCTTTCTTTCATCAAGGCTTAACTGAACCTTTGATGCATACTGAAAGCAGCCGATATCTGCAATATGGTCTGCATGATAATGGGAAAGAACAATATTATTCAGCTGAGTAATATCAGTATATTCGTATAATTTTGTTAAAACGCCGGAACCACAATCAAGAAGAAAGGAATCTCCTTTATTTTCAATTAAATATCCGGAACTTGCACCGCCTGGCCCGGGGTAGGCTCCCCAGCATCCAATTACTGTAAGTTTCATAGATAATCCTTTAAATGAGTAATATCAGGAACTATAGCACAGTCTTTAATCTCTTCCACACCAAGTTTGCCAAAAGAATTGATAATAACAAAGTCCATCCCTGCATTTTTACTTCCTATGCCGTCATCGTAGTAATTGTCCCCTACATAGAGGCAGTCTTCTGCAGATATTTTAGCCTGATCAAGGGCAATATTAAATATTTCAACACTGGGCTTCTCAAAACCAACCTCCGAAGATATTATTATATTTTCGAAAAGAGGTGTCAGACCGTGCATATCAAGGAGTGGAACTGCAGTTTTATCCCAATTGGAAATTACACCAAGTCGAAAACCCTGATCAGAAAGCTTTATAAGCTCATCCTCTACATGATCAAAGGGAATCCAGACCTTAAAAGGGTCCTTTAGTTTTTTCTTCCATTCCTCATACAAAGGACAGATATCCAATCTTATTCCAAGAATATATGTTACATTTCCAAGAAACATAGGCATATAGGAATCCCGCCCTTTACCAAGTAACCCGGGATATTTTCTCATAAAAAGTTTATCTGTAAGATGAAAAGCTTTATCTATCTCATCTATTGTTCTGCTAGAACCAAGATCCGTAAGAATATTCTGGAATTTCCCCTCTCTGTTCAATTTCAGCAAAGTGTATCCGAGATCAAACCAAATATATTTTTTTCTCTTACCTTCCATACAAATCCCTTTTTTAGTAACTATCCTAATTTAGAAAACGATATGTTGTAAGCAGATAAAGTTTTGCAGACTCTACCAACTCATCTATTTCAACATATTCATCTGTCTGATGAGGCATATGTCTGGGACCAGGGCCATTGACCAGACAGGGAATGCCTTTTAAGTCCCTAAGATATGTACCATCCGTTGCCCCAGGTACACCGTTATAAATGGGTTCTTTTCCTGCAATATCTCTGTAAGCCTCAGCAGCAGCAAGAACTATGGGTTCATCTTTTTCCATACTTACAACTGGTTTATCAGCCAGATATTCCAGTGTAACATTAAAATCAGGATCATGATTACCTAATTCTTTTAAAATCTCTCCCAGAGACTCTTTGATTACTTTGTGATCCTGCCCTGGAACTGTTCTTATGTCGATGTATGCAACAGATTCTCCGGGCATTACATTCAATTGGGGAGGTTCCGGTGGAGGAGGAGACTGAATTACAGTAAAAGTTACTGAGGGCCAGCCAAGATATACATCCTCTCCAAATTTTTCTTTCTGATAATCTTCAAACTCCTGAAAAGCCATTATAATCGAGGCAAGTCTTGTATTTGGGTTAATACCTGTAAGGGGCATAGCACCGTGTGCCATTTTACCATGAACAGTCAGCTTAATTCTAAGAGCCCCTTTCATACTGATGCACAGCTGGTTTTCCTCAGGTTCTGATACAAGACAGGCATCGACATTATCAGCATGCCCCTGCTTAATAAAATCCTGAACACCCAGCATAAGATCTTCTTCATCACACAAAATTCCAAGGAGCATACTTCCATTAAAATTTATTCCGGATTTTAACATAGCTTTTACGGTTAAAAGATTAACTGCCACACCAGCCTTCATATCACAGGAACCACGGCCGTAGATCTTTCCATCTTCAATTTCTGCACTAAAAGGATCGTGTTTCCAAAGAGATCTGTCACCTTCAGAAACAACATCAGTATGTCCTTCAAACATTAGAGTTTTCCCGGGTTTTCCTGAATCTATTTTTAATATGATATTTTCTCTTCCAGGTACTACTTCATTAATTTCCGGTTCCAGTTTAAGTTCTTTTCGAATCCAGGCTGTAATAAATTCTACAACTTTTACTTCTGTATTACCTGTCTCCGGGCGTATAACAGAATCAATTCTGATCAGGTTTTGAGTAAGCTCAACCAGTTCATTTTTATTAATAAAAGTAAGTAGTTTTTTCTCGATATCACTAAGCATCAGTAATTTTCCTGCTCCTGTTTACAAGTTCCATAGATCGTACAAGCTTTGAAATTGCACTGTTAACAGGGGTTTCAACTCCAAGTTTTTTCCCTTCTCTTACTATAGCATTATTAATAAAATCAATCTCTGTCATACTTCCGCGATCAAAATCCTGAAGCATGGAAGACCGGTTCAGAGCTGTTTTTTCCGATACATCATAAACACCCTGTAATGGATC
>DAOVSY010000086.1 GCA_030633365.1 Spirochaetaceae bacterium
CTGAAAGTACCCAGATTGAATCAGCTGACTTTAGGGGAAGCATAATGAAATTACTTCCTAATCTAACACCAAAGTTATTAAATGAAGCCGGTATATAGGATGCAGAAAGTTCCATACCAAAACCCATTTTAAATAGATCTGCACTGGAACCCAGAGGGATTGTACCCAAAGAAACAGCGTTAATAGAAAGAAGATTTTTAGGCTCGCTAAACAGAGTTGTATTGGTTAAAATAATCAGAATAAAAAACCAGAAAATGAGGTGGCTAAGTCGCTTCATTATTACCCTCCAAACAACTGATACTTTAAAAGAATCGGTTTCAGTTTGATATAACTCTAAGGATTGCCGGTTAAAACTGGTAAGTGCTGAAACAATTTAAAAATCCATACGTCAGGATGAGGGATGTTTTTCGAGTAATTGAATTAATAAACTTATTGTATTTCATATTTACCTTATTCACGGATTAAATACCTAAAAAAGATAATTTGCTATTAAAAAATTGCTGTGACAATAACCCCAAGATAAGATTATCAAAAAAACACTCGTTGACAAACCTATACTCTTTAATTAGTATATAAAAATTACTACATATTAAGGAAATTAAAATGAATAAAAAATCAATACTAATTGGTGTAGCTGGCCTTGTAGCCGGAATTTTATTAACAGGAATAATTGCATTTGTGGCAATGCCCTCAATTATGATGCTGGAAGATGTCAGCCCTTATGATTTTGAAAAAACTGTAGAAGTTTTTGAACAGTCTGTATCAGACCTGGGATGGAAAGTTCCAACAGTTCATGACCTACAGGCAACAATGGCAAAATATGATATGGATGTTAAGAAAGTAAAAGTTTTTGAAATCTGCCATCCGGATCATGCTGGAGCAATTCTTAAATTAAGTGATGAGAGAATAGTTTCTTCTTTAATGCCCTGCAGAGTCTCTTTTTACGAAAAAGCCGATGGAAAAGTTTATATTTCAAGAATGAACTCCGGACTAATGGCAAAAACTTTTGGCGGTGTAATTGCTGAAGTTATGGCAATTGCAAGTGCTGATGTTGAAATAATGCTTGAGCCTCTCCTTAACTAACACATAGAAATTGTTTACCCGGATATTTAAATACCCGGGTAAATACACAAATTCACCCTGCCGCTTCCGGAATAACCAATGAAATCATCAGGCGAAGGATGGAACTCATTATCCTCGATATAGGAAGGATATCTATATTAAAAAATCGATCCATCATAAGAAGTCCAAGAAGAACATAAACTCCGTAACGATTATAGTTTTGAACGAATGCCCTGTTCCGGTTGAAAAGGGCTGTAATAATTCTGGAACCATCCAATGGCGGGATAGGGATCATGTTAAAAATAAATAACAGGATATTTATTATCATCACGTATTGAACAATGTTAATAACTGACTCAGTTTGCATAAATTTGAAAGCATCGTTTACTACTATAAGGCGGAGAAAAAATGTAAACAGAACAGCAATTAGGAAATTCGAAAGGGGGCCGGCTAAAGAGGTAAGAACTAATCCTGAATACTTGTTTTTATAACTGTTAATATCAATCCTTACTGGTTTAGCCCATCCAAATCCGGCAGTCAATAGCATTAATGTCCCAAAGAGATCCAGGTGTCTAAGAGGATTTAGTGTCAATCGTCCATCCCTACCTGGAGTGCGGTCTCCCAAAAGAGTAGAAACCATTCCATGGGAAAATTCGTGTACTGATAAGCTTAATAATAGTATGGGAATAAGAATTATAATTTCCTGAAAGGATAATTTAAATATCATAATTTAGACCGTCCCCGATCTCTTGGCAGAGATGTTCTCTATTTTTACCTTAAAAGCCAAAGTTTTCTCCATCATTTTTTTATTAAAATCCCACTTACCACTTTCAGAATAATGTTTCATAATAATATTTAGAGCATCTACCTTATCAGTTTCATCATCTAAAAACCTGACCTTCCCTTCACCAATAATAGACACGAATGACATACTCCAATTACATGCTTTTTCCGAGTTTATAGTTTTACCAGGAATATCAATTTCAAAACAAACATTTGGATTCTTTTTTAATATATCTATTTTTCTACCTACCATAGCAGAATGAAAATAGAGAGTATCTTCTTTATAACCAAAATTAAGAGGTACAATATATGGGGATTTACCATCAAATAAACCTAACCTGCAGACCTGTGCTTCTTTGAATATCTGTTCTATCTCATTTTTTTCTGTTATTTCTTTTTCTTTTCTTCGCATAGTTAATTCCTAACAAGTTTTATTACTCAAGCTAATATAATTTACGGTTGTTTCCATTTTACACCAGGGAAACGTGCAAAGTCTGTATCTGTCGAATAGACAATACAATCCCACTGAATAGCTAAAGCAGCTATATGGGCATCTGTTGTAAGATTGCCAGCAGTCCCTGCATCTTTTAAAAGCTTTTCAATCAGATCCCAATGCCCTTCTCCTGGAGATATAGTATGGACAGAGGGTTGGCTGAGCCATGAATTAATATAACCGGAGGCTTCTTCCAATGAGAGAGGAGCATCAAATATTCGTCGATTAGTACTTATCCTTACAAAACCCAGAATTACAACCCAGGGAAGATATATAGGCGTTGAACCTGAAAGACAATCATCCCACCACCTTGAAATATGTTCATTCAGTGGAGATTCTGTGTTTACAGAATGAATAAGAATATTTACATCGGGAAGGATCATACTTTTCCTTTAAATCTTGCTTCATCTTCCATTTCATCAGCAACCTGCCCTAATTTATTCAGATCATAACCTGGTCTTGCTTTTAAGGGACGACCTTGAGTCTTATATTTTTGTTCCCGTTTTGGAGTTGTTTCCATTACTTCCAATCCTCGTTGAAGGGTTTGATTTACAATAGTTTTAAAGGGAATATTGTACTCCACAGCCTTCTTTTTTAAGGTTAGTAACAGATTATCATCTAAAGTTATAGTTGTTCTCATGTACTAATAATAGTAAATAATCAATAAATCGTCAAGATGCTTGGTAGTCATCATCTTGATGCCTAATTCTACAATTTACTAAATAGAGCCTGGAGTCGATGTTGAAAAGAAGAAACAGGCGGCCTGAATCCGGTTAATCATCTAAAATCATTTTATTCTTACAAATCAGTTATAGGGAGGATATGTTCGGTGGTCTTAGGACCATTTCAGTGCCGAACGTAAAAACAATATTAACTTTGGAAATTGAACTCTGAAAAAATAACCTGGCCAGGAACCTTGGCAGATAAATAGTTGGCAGTACATATAGAGAGCTTCAGTATATCTGTTTTTAAACCAGGTTATTATCGGTACAGGATATCTTCTATTTAAAGAATGCCTTCCTGAGCCAACAGCAGGGTATCTGCAGCTCTTGCCATAAAACAATAATTTCGCGGTTCCTTCGGCTTATATTCCAGAGCAATCTTAAGATCTTCTGCCTCTTTTGCAATAAGGGTAATGTTATCAAGGAGCTCACCCATCTCATCTACATTATCAGAAGTAACATCTCAGGTACTGACTAATTCAACCCCCTTTACTCCATCTATTTCCGATGCCTGTTTTAATAATACTTCCTTATATCCTGAAGATAAAAACCTATCACAGGTATTTCCAAGATTACCCAGAATTATTGAATAATTAACCATTTCCTATTCCTCCATAATTCTAAGTGTTTCTGTTTATAACACTTTCCCTTTTCACAAGAATACCACTTACCTGTACACTGACAGGATGATACTCATAGTTTGAATTAATCTTTTCTACAAGAAGCTGCATCGCTATGGATCCAATCCTTTTTTTTGATACCCTCATTGTTGTAAGCTGAGGAACCATCATGGCTGAAATAGGAAGATCATCAAAGCCAATCACTGATACATCTTCAGGGACTTTCAAACCTTTCTCCTTCAAAGCCTTGATACATCCATATGCAATTATATCATTACTACAGAACAGAGCCTCTGGAGCGTCATATCCTTTTCTCAAATGCTCGAGCATATCTTCATAAGCATGTTCAAAACTTGGTCTCAGCCTGATCATTGAAAATACATCAGTCTGAAGCCCATTCAGCTTCATAGCCTCAACAAACCCCTGCTCCCTCAGGATGATGTTTCCAGATGTTATCTTACTGGTTACCATGCCGATTCTTCTGTGTCCGGTTTCTACAAAGTAGCTGATAATTTTATGCAAGGCACCAATATTATTCATATCTACAAAATCAGCAGCAAGGAAATCGTAGTTTGTATCTATTATTACAATTGGTATTGGAATCTTATTTAGAGATTTGACCTCACTATATGACAGCTCAGTACCAAGAATGATCATACCCTGTAGTTTCTTTTTAGCAGTTTCTTTTACTACAATATCCAGTTCTTCTGTTGTATGTGAGCTAATCTCAAACTTATACCCCATCTGTTTAACAATCTGATCAATACCATCGATGTAATCAACAATAAAAATATTCAAATCATTATTCAGAATTTCACCATGTTTGGATAACTTTAAAAACTGAATTGTACCATTATCCGATCTTGGAAGAGTTCTTTTTTCAGGTATGCGATAATTCATTTCCTCTGCAATCTTCAGAATTTTCTTTCTTGTATCAAACCCTATCCCTGGCCTATCGTTGAGAGCCAGAGAAACTGTAGCCAGAGATACATTTGATTTTTTTGCTATTTCCTTTAATCCCATTATATGTCATTAGAATACGGGTTAATTTTCTAACTGTCAATTTATTTTCAAATTTAACTAAATTATTTTAGTAGTTTATTTAAAATTTAGTTCTTTAGTAACAAATAACAGACATAATAGTCATTTTTTACAACAAACTAGCTATTTTTACCAATTAATTATATAAATTATTTTAATTAAAAGTTTGACATTTCAGCATTATAATCATAAAATATCTTATAATTAACAAAGGAGATTTTTATGGTAAAAAGATGTTTACAGACAGCGTCAGTAATTTTTATGCTTATCGTTACAGTAATCACACCGGTAATGGCCGCAGGTAGTAAGGAATCAGACTCTTCAGATGAAAAAACAAGAATTGTCCTTTACATGAATGGAAACCTTGGAGACAAATCGTTCTTTGATTCTGCCTACAGAGGTATGCAGATGGCTGAAAAAGATTTTGATATCATTACCAAATCGGTTGAGGGTGGCTACGACACGTCCAGATGGGCTCCGGATATTGAGCAGCTTTGCCAGGGAGACTGGGACATCATTATTGCTGGAACATGGCAGCTTCAGGAAATTATTCAGGATCTGGCTCCACAGTATCCAGAAAAAAAGTTCTTTGTTTTTGATACAGCTGTCGATTATTCAAAGGGAGGTTTGGATAATGTCTATTCAATCCTGTACAAACAGAATGAAGGTTCATTTCTCGCAGGTGTAATTGCCGGACTTATTACTACATCTGATCTTGAATTTGCAAATACAGATAAGAAAATTGGTTTCATCGGTGGTATGGATATTCCCGTAATAAACGATTTTAAAGTAGGTTTTATTCAGGGCGCAAAATATGTTGACCCGGATATCGAATGTCTTGTTGCTTATGTGGGGAACTTCAACGACCCTGCTAAAGGAAAAGAACTTTCTCTTGTAATGTTTGATCAGGGTGTTGATATTGCATTTAATGGTGCAGCTCAGGCAGGACTCGGACTTCTTGATGCAGGGAGTGAGAAAAAAGCCTATACAATCGGTGTAGATTCAGATCAGTATCTACTGTATAAGGAAGGAAATCCAAATAGAGCCTCTTTCATTGTAACTTCAATGCTTAAGAACGTTGATACATCACTCTACAGGGCTATTAAAAAACACATTGATGGAACCCTGAAATACGGTGAAATAGAAAAACTTGGTATCGAAGATAATGGTGTTGGTCTTGCAGATAATGAAAACTACAGAAAAATTGTATCCGAGGATTTCATTGAACAGGTTACGATAGCTGCTGATAAGATTCAATCCGGTGAAATAGTTGTAGACACTGTTTTCTAATTAACTTAGGGGAGGTAATGCCTCCCCTTTAATTTAGGCCTATATACAGAATGATTTCTTAAAAGAACAATAAAAAATCAAGACCATTTTGGAGATAGTAAATGAAGAAACTACTAATGGATTGTGATCCAGGTCATGATGACATGATTGCCATAATGGTGGCATGTGCTGCTGAGGATGTCGATTTGCTTGGAATAACAACAGTCGCGGGTAACCAGACCGGTCCAAAAACCTTTTTAAACGCAAAAAAAGTATTGACGATGATTGGACACACTGATATTCCAGTAGCCCGGGGTGCAGATAAACCACTAATACGGGAACTAATTTCAGCGGAGTTCATTCATGGAGAATCAGGGCTTGAGGGTGCTATTCTTCCTGAACCGGAGATTGAAGGGCTTTCTATTTCTGCCCGTGACTTTATTGTTAACACATTGTTAAAATGCAATGAAAAGGTAATTCTGGTTGCGACTGGTCCTCTAACTAATATTGCAAATGTTCTTATTTCAGCCCCGGAGGTTCATTTTAAAATAGAGAGGATTGTACTGATCGGCGGGGCCATCAAAGACTCTAACATTACTCCAGGTGCAGAATTTAATATTTTCGTTGATCCGGAGGCCGCAAAAATTGTATTTGAATCAGGCATTCCTCTTACTCAGGTAGGGCTTGATGTTACAAATAAAACACTACTGACATATGAAGATATTGATTATATTACAAGTTTGAAAGGATCTGTATCATCCTTTGTCGGACCCCTTCTGAAATTTTTTGCCGATACAAACAAAAAAGTTTTCGGGATTAACGGAGCACCAGTCCATGATGCACTGGCTGTGGCAACCGCAATATGGCCCGATATTATCGAGACAAAACTTCTGAATGTTGTAATAGAAATAAAAGGCGAATATACACGAGGTCAGACAGTTACAGACATCTACAGTGTCACAGGAAGAAAACCAAACGCTCAGGTCGGTCTTCAGGTAGATGTGGACCGTATGAGAAATATAATGATTCAGACTATAAAAAAACTAGACCTTCTTACTGCTAACACTTGATCCAAAATAGGGACGGAGGAATAAAACTTAATCTATGGATGCTTCCATTACTTCCAACCCTCGATGCAGGGTCTGATTTACAATAATTTTAAAGGGAATTTAGATATTACTCATATATATAAAATTCTGCTATAATCACAGATGTATGGAAAATATCAATTTTAAAATTGAACACATGGATCCTCTGGGACAGGGTGTATCAAAAGAAAACAAAATAGCCTTTATAGAAAAAACACTCCCAGGGGAAACCGGAACTGCTGAAGTTTATCGAAAAGCAAAAGGAGTTATTTTCGGAAGACTCTTGAGTCCTGGTAATCTTGAAATAAAATCTGAAGCCAGAATAATTCCAGAGTGCCCACAGTATAATGAATGCAGAGGATGTCAGTATCTTCATACAGATTATAAAAATGAAATTATGTTTAAAACAGAATCACTTAATAGAATGTTTAAAAGTATTCTTCCGGAATCTGGCAAAATAGTTACTCATTCAGCATTGCAGAGATTTAATTATAGAAATAGAGTTCAAATTCATTATGATATGGAATCCAGTGATTTTGGACTTATAAGTAGTCATTCCAGGCACTTTGTTAATGCATCCGATTGTCTGCTGCCCAATACGTCAATTAAAGATGCAGTTAAAAATCTATACAAAAATGACAATTGGAAAGATTTTGCAATAAAGAGTAATGAAAGGAAGGGGTACATAGAAGTTTATCTAAAACCAGAAGAAACAATTCCTAAAATAACTGTAAATAAACCTTATTCAGAGGGAGGGTTTACCCAGGTTAACAACAAAATGGGGAAAGTACTTTCTAATCTTGTAACAAAAATGTATGACGATTACCTGGATATAAGCAGAGAACTTCTGGTACTGGATATCTTTGGTGGGAATGGAAACCTGTCAAAGAATTTTATAAATGCTTATATAAATGTGTATGATCTTAATTCAGATAATCAATTTAAACCAATAATGCAGAATAAAAATCAACACTATATAAATATTGATCTTTATAAAAAAGATCCTGTAAATCAAATTAAAAACTCTCTTAAAAGTTTAAAATTTCCAACCCTGGATCTGGTTATTTTTGACCCTCCCAGAGCTGGTGTTAAATTTATAAATTCTTACATAGAAAAACTGGATGCCCCTTTTATTTTTTATATAAGTTGTGACCCGGCAACACTTAAGAGAGATACAATAATAATAAATAGATACGATATAATGGAAATACATATGATAGATTTATTTCCAGGAACCAGACATTTTGAAACACTTATAGTTTTTAAAAAAATGGGGAAATATTAAAAAAACGGAGTCAAAATGAAAAAGATTGTAGTACTTGGCAGTATGAATATGGATTTAACAATTCTTGCAGATCCTTTTCCAGGAAAAGGTGAAACTGTTACAGGAAGTGGTTATGCTCAAATACCAGGAGGGAAAGGGGCAAACCAGGCTGTAGCGGCAGGGAAGATGGGTTCAGATATATCATTTATTAGTGCCTGTGGGAATGATTCCTTTGGAGACACTCTTTTAGAAGAGTTAAAAGATAGTAATGTTAATACTAATAGTATTATACGTATGGACTCACACACTGGTATTGCATTAATAGTTAGGGAATCAGATGGTGATAATAGAATTATAATTGCATCAGGAGCTAACAGACAACTTTTCCCCGTCCATATTGAGAAAATAAAAAATAAAATTGAAGAAGCTGATATACTTCTATTACAGCTGGAAATACCAATGGAGACTGTCGAATATGCTGCAACTTTAGCTAAGCAATCTAATACAGTAGTGATCCTTGATCCTGCTCCTGCAGTTAAATTATCTGATAAATTATTATCTAATATAGACTTTCTTTTACCAAACGAGCATGAACTTAATCTGGTCCTGGAAAAAACAACAGAAACTCTTGAAGAAAAAGCTGAAATAATTAGCCAAAAAGGTGTGGGAACACTAATACTAACCGAAGGAAACAAAGGAGTAACAATTATATCAGATTCAAAAAAGATAAAAATTAATGCTCCAAAAATGAACGCTGTGGACACAACTGCAGCAGGAGATACATTTGCAGGTGCATTTGCCTATGGTTTGGCAAACAATTGGGATGTTAAGAAGTCAGCAGAATTTGCAGTAAAAGCAGCATCTCTTTCTGTTACTAAAATTGGAGCCCAGTCTTCAATACCCTGGTTAAAAGAAGTTGAAGCATTGGAGATTTAATAATGGCTGAACACCATGAAATCTACGAACAAAACGCAGATATTTATGACAATCTTGTTTCCCATGAAGACTATTCGGAGAATCTATTAAGTAAAATTAAAAGACTAGTTCCTTTAACAGGAAAAGATGTAGTTGAATTGGGAGCAGGAACAGGGAGAATAACTGGAATACTTGCCCCTTTTGTAAATTCTATAAAAGCATTTGATATATCTCAGCACATGCTCGATTTTGCAAAAACAAAACTGGATAAATTAAACCTGAATAATTGGGAATTAAATACTGCCGATAACAGAACAATACCACTTCCTGACAACTGTGCGGATCTTGTTATTTCGGGTTGGAGTATAGGTTATTTTGCATCCTGGAAAAATAAAAATTGGAAACAAGACACAAAAAAAGCTGTATTTGAAATGGAGCGCATGCTTCGAACGGGAGGAGTGGCTATTATAATTGAAACTCTGGGGACAGGACATAAAAACCCAATTGAACCC
>DAOVSY010000007.1 GCA_030633365.1 Spirochaetaceae bacterium
AAATATTATCGAGTTCCATTCTTCTTATTGTTAAACCAGTATTATCAAATGTATAGTAAAGATATCCATTTAATGGATCCACATTTATATCATATATCTCAATATTACCATTATTTAAAAGTTCTTTTTGACCAGTTCCATCTAGATTAAATTCATATATGGTATACTCAGTTGCATTATAAATACTTGAAATATAAATTTTTTGTCTAAACGGATCCAATTGAATTTTCCTAACAACTATATTTGTTAATGAGAATACTATTTCCAATTCGGTTCCATCCAAACGCATTTTTTTTATATTTCCAGCTTCTTCAAAATATATCCAATTCCCCCCTGGTACAACTCCTCCAGCAGAAAATGGGTTCATATCACTGCAGCTGACTATTATTATCAGTAAAATTGAAAAGAATATTGTTATGGATGTTTTCTTATTATTCATAATTTTTCTCCTTATTTCCTACAGGTTTATATCAACAGCCAGACCGGCATTAAGAGCTGTATATGGTAAATCCTTAAAAAGAACCTGGGACCAGTCGCAAAACAATGACAGACCTATTTTTTCACTTAAATTATAACCAATTGAAAGCCCTGGAGAAAATGCAAAACTCGATACAAGTACTGTCATTTCTTCAGTTGGAGCAGTCTCAGTATACATAAACAAGTTGACCATACCACCTGCTGCTATTTTAGCTGTAAAAAATAGTTTACTAATGTTCATTCGATATTTAATATTTAACGAAAGAGGTATACCAATCATGTTGTATGGGAAAATAACTCCCTTTTCGGTTGAAGCTTTATCCATTGATACACCTGTGCCAAGTCCAACAGACAGACTGTTTTTACCCAGATTCAATATCTTATAATTAAAATCTGCAAATATGCCATAACCAGGATCAAAAATTTCGGCATCATCCAGAACAGGAAAGATTACAGCGGCCCCAAAAGTAAGAGAAAGTTTTGATCCTCCTGTACTACTTACAGATTCAGTTTCAGGCTTTGACTCATCTTTCTCTTTATCCTTTACAACTTCCTCTTCTTTCTTCTTATCATCCTCTTTTTTATCTTCCCCTGTTTCTGCAACTACAGGATCTTCGGTTTTTTCTTCGGGCATACCAATAAGTTGGGAGATAGTCCTGTTTGCAAGGGATGCAATATACTCAGATTCTTCAGCCTGAAGCATAGCTGTATCAATAACCTGACCAGTTTCTACAGATACAATTCTGGCAGACAAATATGTAATGCCATCATCAACAATAAGGTTGGAAATTAGTATAAATTCAGCTCCTGCCAGCTTACCTATCTCTGCTGCTGTTGAATCATCGATCATTCCGGAAGCAGAAATTTCCATCTCTTTAATGGCAGCCTGCAGGGCAGACCGTTCAACTATGGTATAAATATTTCTTCTGTTAACAACATCTACTATATATTCGTATATTACCTGGGATTTGACTTCACTTGTATTTGTTGCTGATACCTCCATAATAGCTATGGTGGGCTTTCCTTCTGCAATCACACTAAATGATATTGCAAATATCAGAAATGATAAAAATAGAAATTTCTTCACAACAACTCCTTAAAATACCCGAAATCCATTTAATATTTTAAAATTTATAATAAAATAATATAACTCAAATGGTCAATATTAACAATTACTGGTTCAGTTTTACTCCAATTCTCCCGGTATAATCAATTCTATTAAGAAAAATCGGCCTGTTTTGAAAGTACTCATCAACAGCCTTTCGGGCTCCATCAAAATGACCATAATCATCTATAATTAGAACGCCTTTTTCTATAAGCAGAGGATACAAAGTCTCAAGCTCTTCCACTGTAGAAGCATACCAGTCAGTATCCAGACGTAAAAGAGCTATATTATCCGGCTTAATTTTTTTTAGAGTTAGAGCAACATCTCCAGGTACAAAAATAAAATTTTCTTCAGGATAATTACAATTGAAAACATTTGTTTTTACTTGATCCAGACCAACAGCCCAGGAACCAAAATTATCCTTTTTACCGGATTGATCCTCTTCCCATTTTTCGAGAACACTTCTTCCATTCCAGGATATAACATCTTCTTCTGTTGGTTCAGGCATTCCTTCATAAGTATCATAAAGGTATATTTTTCTATCGGTATCTCCAAATAGTTCCAGGGTCATTGCTATGAGCATACAGGACCCACCCTTCCATACTCCACACTCTACAAAATCTCCCTGAATATTGTTCTTAACAACATACTCAACAGATTTAAACAGCGAGTATCCTCTTTCCACAGAAGTCATAGTAAATGGTTGAACTTTTTCCCATATTTTAATAAAGTTTTCTTCCATATCACTTAAATATTGTTCTGGTGGAATAACTCCATAACCTTTTAATCTTAGACTTTCTACTGAACTATCCATTTATATTTAACATCTCCATAAATTCAATTTCTGATATAATTTTTGTACCCAAATTTTGTGCTTTTACAAGCTTACTGCCTGAAGCTGTTCCAGCAAGAAGATGGGTTGTTTTTCCAGTCACACTGGTGGTGGTTTTTCCACCTCTTTTTGTAATTTCTTCTCCTGCAGCAGATCTGGGTTTAAAGTTTTCAAAACTCCCTGTAATACACCAAATCTGATTCTCAAAATTTTGAGGAAGACGATTTTCTTTAGAAATTCCTTCTTCAATAAAATGCAAACCTGCAGCTTTTAAATCATTTATTAAATTGATAATTATTGTAGAGGAAAACTCTGTTATTATAATTTCTGCAGTACGTTCACCAATACCTTTAATTAAGACTAATTTTTCTGAGTCCTTTTCTGCAGCAATTTTTATAAGATCATCTACATTTCTAAATCCTGCATTTATGAGTAATTCCACAGCCTTCTTTCCCAGTTCAGGTATTCCTAAAGAAGGTAAAACTCTGGAATAAGGTTGATTAAGACTCTTTTGAACACCCTCAGATATAAGTTTTATCTTCTTAACCCCAAAGCCAGGATATCCCTCCAGGTTGTCAAAATTAAAATTGTAGATATCCGGAATTCTAGTAATAAACTCCTGATCAATTAAAAAACCTGCTGTTTCGGGGCCAAAATTATCTATATCCATCTGATTTTTACCCAGGAAAAAGAATATCTTAGCCTTAATTTGATCCGGACATTCAGAATTATTGCAAAAAAGATGAGCTCCTTTTTTTACCAGCCCATTGTCACAGGAAGGACAAACTAATGGTATCTTCCATACTTTATTATTGTTTTCATTTTTATCTATAACTCTCTCAACTGCAGGAATAACATCGCCTCTTTTCGAAACACTCACAGTATCACCAATAGCAATTTCAAGTAAATTTATATAATCCTGATTATGAAGTGTTACATTGGAAATAGTTGAACCTCCAATAAGAACTGGTGCTACTCTGGCTACAGGAGTAATTCTGCCAGTTCGCCCAACCTGAATATCAATACCCTTAATGGTGGTTGTACCCTCTGGAGATTCAAATTTATATGCAATTGCCCATCTGGGATGATGCTCTGTAAATCCAAGGGATTCTCTTACATCAGTTTCATTAACTTTTATTACAAGCCCGTCAATCTCGTATGGTAAATTCCTTCTTTCATCAGTCTGTTTTTCAACATAGGAGGCAAGAGAATCAAAATCACCCCTAAACCATAATGGATCAATATCAAAAATATTAGAAGCCTCTCCCTCATCTGAGCCAGGAGGAGAAGTAAAAACTCCAATTGAATCACTTACCTTAAATCCAAGTAATTTTAAATACCCAAGTATTTCCACATGATTCATTTCTCTATTACTAAGAAACCCTTCATAAATAAATATATCCAAAGGAATAGAAGCGACATCAATGCTCTTTTTTCTTCTTAATGTACCTGCAGTTAAATTCCGGGGGTTGGCAAATGGAATTTCCTGAAGAGAGTTTAAACTTTCAAATTTTGCCAGAGGAAGAAATATTTCGCCCCGGACAACAATATCAATATTTTCAGTTAAACGAAGAGGAACAGATTTAATTGTCCTGACATTAGCTGTAATGTCATTACCAACACTACCATTTCCTCTGGTTGCAGCTAAATCCAGAAAACCATTTTTATAATACAAAACAATAGATACACCATCTATCTTTTCTTCAACTACAAAAGAGAGATCACTTCCTGTTTTGGAAATTGTTTTATCCATCCAGTCTCTTATACTGTCAACTGTGTATCCTTTATCCAGACTTAATACAGGAATAGAATGAGTTATTTCAGGAATATCTTTTGCAAGATCAGATCCAACCCGCATAGACGGAGAGTCTGGAAAAATAAGTTCCGGATTTTCTTTTTCCAAAACCAATAGTCTGTCAAATAAACGGTCATATTCAAGATCACTTACTATAGGTTTATTTTTTATATAATATGCATTCTGATATAAAGAAAGGAGATCAGAAAGTTTTCTGATCTCCTCGGTTATTTCATAATCTCTCATATTTTATCAAAGGCCTTTTCGTAAAAAAGCATCTGGATAACCAGTGGATTTAAAGCTATACAGTACTGCACCACTTTCATCCTGTCCAAGAGGACCAACCATGACCTTATAATTTAGAGTATCCCTACTTTCTGATACAAGAACAGTAACAGGATAAGTTGCCCCAAGACGACCAGCCAGATCAAGAGCAGAATACTCTTCTCTATAAACTCCAATCTGAAGATAATAGGATTCTTCTGCCAGAACTTTTGTTACATTAAAGTTTCCCACAACTTCAACAGGATCAGTAATTACAGATTCTGTAATTATAGATTCTTCTACAACAGGAGGAATCTCTTCTGCTTCTACTATCTCAGTTTCATCCGGAATAACCGGAGGCCTAAGATCAGAAGGTTCCAGAATAATTTCTATTTCCGATTCAGTTTCAGGTTCATTTGAAACCAATACAATAGCATCAGGAATTTCTTCATTGCCAGGTTCAACTAACTTCGGTAAAATATAACTAACTTCTTCTGATTCTTCCAAAGGAACTATATCAGCTGCCATTGTCACAGCCAAAGGGATTTCTTCTTCCACAATTTCGACTTCTATAATAGGAAGCTCAGGTAATTCAATAGATGATGTTTCATCTGCCAGATCTTCAACGGTGCCAGTATTTATAGATGTAAATACAGGGACATCTGTTTCGGGAACGGGAAGTTCAGGTATAACTCCTCTGATATCTGCAGGTGAAACAAGAATAGGAGCATCAGCACTCATACCTATAAGTTCAGGAATATCTTCTGTTTCAGTTTCCGGCTCTACAGCAAGCTCTGGTTCCGGTATAACAATAAGTTCAGGTACTGGGAGGCTATCCTTGGGTTCACCAATGTAGATCTCTTCTACAGGCATATTGTCTACAGAAGGTATATCCTCTTCTATTGTTTCTATATTTTCAGGTGCCAACTCTTCAGTTAGTTCAGCTTCAACCAAAGTTTCTTCCGGAATTATAATTTCAACTTCTTCTGGTTCTTTGAACGGTACCGTAACCATGGTTTCGGAATTTGTTTCAATAGGATCAGCAACATCAGAAACTAATAATGTATCATCTGACCCACCAAGTTCATTATCAATGTAATCCTGAATTAAGGCCAACTCAGAATAGTCCTGTGAATCAGCTGAAGGATTAACATCCGGATCAGGATTATATGGGAGTTCTTCGTCACTAAATGGATTTGTATTATCCTGCCTGGAAATATTTCCATAAAAGATATCTCCGAACCCTATTCCAATAGATTCTGCAGCTTCAGCAGAAAGAACAAGGAATAGATTATTATCTTCCAGTCTCTCCAAAACCAATACATCTACTGTTTTACCTGTATCCGGATTAGTAACTGTTATATTTGTATTTTTAGGAAAAGCATTCGATGCAGCATACATACCTGTTTGAGGAAGATAACCATATCTGGCTGTGGATACACTTCCATCCCATACAGACCCGGCAAAAACTGCCGTACCCAGTGTTAACAATATTACAGTAATTGTAACTTTAAATAATACTTTCATTGCCCTAAGACCCATAACTTAAGTCCTCCAGTTCTATTGTCGGGAAGATTTGCACCTTAACTGAGAGGAAATTACAAAAAAGTAAGGGCATAACTGGCCATACTGGCTCCCATAGCTGTAAGACCATCTTCCAGATCTCCTTCATCTATCCACTTTTTATCGATATTTACAGAACCCTCTTTTATCATTGATCCGGTTAAAACCTCAATAAAACGAAATTCTGCATAAGCAGGTAAATTTCTTCCTTTTAGATCACTATAAACTAAACTTACTTCCAAAACAAAAGCAGCCCCGCCAGCCTTAGCCATTTGCATAGAAGCCGGTTCTTTAAAGTGATCAAGTCCCCTTTCCGGTGCTTCTCCTAAAACAGAAGCATTGAAAACAATGTGACCAGCATCAAAAAATTCGTTCATAACTGCACTTTCAATAATATCACTATACTGATCAAGATCAATAACATCAGCTTCACTTATTGTATAAAGTAATACTGTTTCTGAATAAAGTAAAAAAGGAATACAGGAAATTAGAGCCAGCAAAAAAAATCTTTTAATCATTATTTCCTCCGACAGGTTTTTCAGAGTATCGGAAGAATATCTGCCTCCCTTAATCGCTGATCAAGTTCCTCTACAGAATAAACAGGAAGAAGACAGGAATTTTCATTACAAATTAGAACCTGTGCTTGTGTAAGCTCTTTCCTCCCTTCCAGTAAGGTCCATAATTCATTGCCCTTACCTTTTGCAGTAATAATTAAAGAATCTGAGCCCAGATATTTTAGTAGTTTATTTTTTAACTGATTATAAATTTGTAAATTGGAATCCCCGGCCAGAACAATATGCCATTCTTTATTTATAAGTAAATTTGCCCTTAATAGGGTGGAATAAGCACCTGGATAGGACAACATAAGATTTTTTTGGGTTTCCAGTATTTTCCCTACTTTTGTTTTATAACTTTTATTTCCGGTAATTCCATACAACCTGGCAAATCCCAGAGCCAGAGAGTTAAGACCTGATGGAACCTGGGTATCAAAAGAATCAATCTTACGTACCGGAAGATTTAAACTGTCTTTTGGACTTGAATAAAAAGAACCTAACCCTGTAGATAGGTCTTCTACAGCTTTTAAAGATATTTTTTCTGCAATATCTATCAATAGGGGATTCTCTAATACAGGATAAGCAGCAGTCAGTCCTGTAATAGTATAAGCATAATCAGTAATATAAGGAGCAATACCATTGCTGCGAACAACCCCCTCCTTAATATATCTGTCAATAAGAAAGGCAGAAAGATTATCTACCTCTTTAATAAATCTGGTTTCCCCGGATACTCTTGCAAGAACTGAAAACCCTTCCAGAGTCAAACCATTTAAATCTGTAAGAACCTTATAATCTCTACCTGGTCTGGGTCTTTTATTCCGGGCATCAAGCAAAATATCCCGGTATAAAGTTCTATCAGGACCAGGAATATCCAATTTACCTAAAGAATACGGTATCCAACCAGGTACTGGTTCATGTGTTCTTTCACCACTAAAGTCTTTTATATCCCAGAACCTGATCAGATTTTCTGCAATATCTTTTGGAAGAAGTTTTCTAATTTCCTCAGGTGACCATGCATAAAATGCACCTTCTCCTATAGGATCATCTGCATCCTCTGCAGTGGCAAAGCCAGAAAAATTTCCATTTCTATCCAAAACCTTCATATCTTGGATTAAATAATCTCCAATATCAATTGCAGTCTGAAGAAGATCAGTGCGATCAAAAATTATAGAAGCTCTGGAATAAAGAGCCATAAGCTGTGCATTATCATAAAGCATTTTTTCAAAATGAGGGACTCGCCATTCACGATCCGTTGTATATCTATGAAAGCCTCCTCCGACCCTGTCGTGGAGACCGGAATTCTGCATAGTTTCCAGAATTTGTTCTGCCATTTCTCTTCCCCGGATATCAGGATATTCAAGTAAAAAAGAAAGGGAGGAGGTTGGAGGGAACTGGGTTCCACCGGTCGATGGAAAACCTGGATACTCTTTATCAAATCTGGAAATTAACGAGGACATATAATCTGAACTTATTGATTTACCATTTTCTATTGTAAAATCTGTAAGAGAAAGACTTCCAGCTGATCTTGAAGAATAGTTTTTAATTGCATTTGTTAAAGCCTCACCGGATTCAGTTAATTTATCCCTCTGATTTGACCATAAATCATCTACTCTTCTTATTAAACTCTGCCAGTTAGCAGTAGGAAAATAAGTTCCTGCAAAAAAGGGCTTACCTTCATGATCAATGAAAACATTTAACGGCCATCCAGTACTTCCTCCCATTAGCGATGCAGCCTCCATATAAAAAGCATCAACCTCCGGAAGCTGTTCCCTGTCAACTTTTATAGTAATTAATAAATCGTTCATAATAGAAGCTGTATTTGGATCTTCAAAACTCTCGTGCTCCATAACATGACACCAGTGACAAGTACTGTAACCAATAGAAACCAGAATTGGCCTGTCCAAACGCCGGGCTTCTGCAAAAGCTTCATTTCCCCAGGGGAGCCAGTGTACAGGGTTATCTGCATGCTGCAGTAAGTATGGACTGCTGGATCCTTTAAGTTGATTTATATCTGAATAGTGTTCTGAATTGCTGAAAAGAGGTGCTGCTAATAGAATTAGAGAGATCATGAGTATTATCCTGATTGTTTTAGTCATTGTTGTAATATACTGTGATTTTATTGGATCGGCAAATGGGGGTGTAATAATGGTAAAGGTTTCCCATAGCATCATAAGTATATCTCTATATGTCGCCATTTTCAAACTCTTTTATCTCAGGACGGACTGCATCGTTGTATGTAAAATCTGATGTTATAAATGTACCTAATTCAATAAGAACCGGATCACCGGTTTCGGTAGTATTTGGGACATTATTTCTTTATTAATTATTCAAGAGCCTAGGTTAAATTTAAATAGTTAAATTAATTGCTTTTAAAAGCATAAAGATGATAACTGTAGTCAGTTTCCATTTTATCAGCTAAATCAACACCAGCAATTAAAGGGGCACAAGCAATAATAGCTTCTACAGCTAATATCTCTGTTACGATTTCAACTTTCCAAAACCAGGTCTTTGTTCCAAGGTGATGAAACACACGATCCTGGAAATCTTCAGTTTGAATAAGACCCTGTAATTCTTTGGCTGTAATTTCACCACTTATTCTAAGAGAAAGGAGCGTGTTCAAAATTGAACTGTTATTCTCTATCACCTCTCCCCCATAAGGATAGGCCAGCACCTGTTCCAGAATAAACTCAGGAATAAAATGGACATTCATTTCAGGTAGTGTACTTATTATAGGATAGATAGCCGCATAATCACTTCCGGCAGTGGTCAGGAACTCTGTTTCTGTTATAATATACTTTTCACCTAGTGCACTTGTTATAAAGCTATGAAAACTTGCAGCGCCAGCCGAATTGCCTGTTAGGATCTCATACATATCCTTTAATACATACTCGTAAGCTGTATTCACATTTATATAACTGTAAGGAGTAAAGAGGGCATCCAGGGCTTCTGGATCTATCAATTTAGAATAGGACGAATAGATATCCATCACATACCCTGTTTCAGTTCTATGGTCTTTTAACATATCAGGAGAAACCCCGTTTAACAGAAATTTCTTAAGATCAGTTCTTTCAATAAATACAGATCTTACCCAGTTTGGGTTTATTCTGCTGGAAACATCAGAAAGTTCAAGATATTCATATTCATTAGTCCGGCTCTCAATATAGCTCCAGACAGGGTCCAGACTGGAATCAGATTCAGGTGAGGGATCACTTTCAAGCTGCTTAATTATATCTGCAACTTCAGCCTTAAGGAGTATGAGGTCCTGCTCTATAGCTTCATTCATATAATAGTATTTCTGAATCAGAGAAATACCCGTACCCAAACCCAAGACAGAGAGACTTAAAATAAACAGGATGAGCATTGTCTGTATACTGGAAAAACCACCTTCTCTATTTTTCATTATTAGTTTTTCATTTTTCACTGAATACATCTCTTCCAATAGACCCAAAGGTACATTGGAATTTCACATCTTCTCTTTTCGTTTTTTTTATCAGTATGGTTAATCCAACAATTCCTGACCGGCTGTCCTTAAGAAAATCAAACTCTACTCCATCATATCCAAAGAATACTGTACTTCCCTCAGGTGTTGTTATCTTAAAAGTTGTATCCTTAATCTCCATTTCAAGAACTAAGTCAGCATCACCATTCCAGTAAGGGATTGTCATAATACCAGTTCCTTCAGTAACTTCAATATTATTTATCCAGTATGGTATTTGAACTTCGCCGACTGATTTTCTAAGCACTCTTTCCAGCTTAATCAACTCTCCATTCCAGTGATTAAGATCTTTAATTTTTTTGGTAAAACCAACTGTATCTGAAAATACAGTAAAAACAGGAATCCCAATCAGAGAAACAAGAACAATGGCAATAAGTGTTTCTATCAGAGTAAAGCCTCTGTTATTTTTAATGGTCTTTTTAGTGGTATTCTTATTGGCTTTATTTCTGATCTTCAAAAAGTTCAAAAGCACTCCTGTTTCTTGCTTCAATAGATTCTACAATTTTGACATTCGTTTTTACTGCGGAACCTCCGGCATTAAGGGCAAACAGAAGAATTTCAATAATTACGACCGAAACAACAAGAAGGGATATAACAGCATCAAGAAGAAAAAAACCCTCTGCCGATTTGGATCTGTTCATTTTTAATTTTCCCAGGATCTTATATCCCGATCATCTCCCTCACCACCGGGATTTCCATCTGCCCCAGGAGAACTGATTCCATAAGGCAATCCATTTGGTCCTGGTACTACATATTCATAATCGTTTTCCCAGGGGTCCTTTGTCAGATTTTTTTTCAGGTATGGACCGTCCCAATTCTTTGGTACGGGTTCAAGAATGGGTTTCTTCCATAGGGAAGCAAGACCCTGCTCCACTATGGGGTATCGCATGTTATCCATAAAATAGGTATCAAGTGCCATGGAAAGGTTTTCTATCTGCGTCTTTGCCGCAACTATTTTGGCCTTGCCAACATATCTGAATGCCATGAAACCAACAGTACTTGTAAGAATTAAAACTATAGAGATAACTATCAGGGTTTCAACAAAAGTCCATCCATCTTCATTTTTAAGCAGGGATTTTATTTTCTTTACGAAATCGATTAGTAATATTCTAGTCATTGCTTTCTCCTGTTATTATTTCGGAATCCATTTTTTCCATTAGACTCTCAAACTCTTCATTTCTGATTAACAGCTTGTAATTTTGCAACAATTCCAGAGCCTCTGCCTTTTTATTAAGTCCATAGAATAGTATTTTTGCATGAGTCATAGTTAAGTAAGTATCATCAGGATAAGTTTTCCTTAACAGAACAATCTCTCTGAAAGCTTCTGAATATTCTTTTACCTCTGTCAGGTATACTACATTCAGATACATATAACGAATATCATCTGAATTTATTTTTTCTGCTCTCTCGAGAAAGGATTTTGCTTCTGTCATTTTACCAAATTGAAGATAGCTCTCAAGATTATCCAGAATATTCTGCAACGGGATAAGGGTTGAATAAAGAACCTGATCCCGGTTTGAAAAATTCAGAACCATTCGCGTTTCTTCAAAACCCTCTTTAGTTATCACAACAGAATGCTCACCCCGGGATACTGCACCGAACAGGACTCTTCCGTTTATGTCAGTTTGAGAAGACTTTTCATCATCAAGCACTACCACAACTCCGGTAACGGGGGAACTTTCCAAATCATAAATCATTCCGAATAAGGGTGCCTCATCAAACTGACTGAAACCACCGTCATCAACGCTCTTACAACTGGAAACCAATGTAATAATCAATAATAAACTATAAATATATCTCTTCATTATTTACCTACCTGAAATATAATTTCATTTTTTTTAAATGTATATTTTGTTGCTTCTACTGCAATCAGTATTGTTCCTTCAAGAATAACTCCTTCTTCAAAAAGCATCAGCTTATTTGTATCTATAATCCGGAATGAATAGATTGTTTTTTTATCAGTTTCAATCATTCCCACAAACTGCAATGCGGGAAGATCAACAGGGCTTACCGGTTCGGGAATAATCTTAGCGGCAACCACCTCCGGAATTATTTTGCGAGGGAAAAGTGATTCAAGATTATTTGTAAATTTTGGAATACTAATGCCCGTAAAACCGGCTTTGTATTCGTACTTCTTCCCAGGCTGTGAATCTCCAGTTTCAAAAATAATATCATCTGTTATGGTATTAAGACCAATATAGAGAAAAACCAGCAAAGAAATAATTATTATAGAAACAGATCGCAAAAGACCTTGTAGATTAATATTATGCATATGTAATCCTGATTACAAGTGTAGCCAGTCGTCCTCTGAATCTTGCATCTACGCTAATAAAATTGATGAGATACCCTTCTTTGGAAAAAGAAAGTTCATAAATCAATTTTAAAACAGAGCCAAGCTCTCCTTCTGCAGTTATGGTAAGTTCTTCTCTGTTTTCTTTATTGGTTTCTTCACCTTCCAGGCGATAGCTAATTACCTTAATTCTATTTTGTTCAATAAGACACAGAACATCTTCAGTCATTTTAAGAGAATCCCCTTCCGTTCGGTTAAGAGCTTTCTCTATGGAGATTTCTTCCTTCAGTTTCGAAATTGCCGCCATAAGAGAAGTGTTATCATAAAGAGAGCTGTCCAATTTTACGGCACTCTCATATCGCCCGGAAAGAAGCTCTGTTTTTCTTCCAATGTCCGATATCCAAAATCCTGCAATAATAGTATTTAATACAAGCAGAGTAAAAAATATAAAGATAACAATTTTCTTTTTCACTGCCCTATCTCCATGAATCTATCTCCACCCAGACTGTGTAATTCTCAGACCCATCATCCAGGGTGCGGATATTGGATGCCCGGACATTACCAAACTCTAGTCTAATACCCTCAAGATCATCTACGGCGCTTCTACTATTAAGAGCCAAAGAAAGTTCCCTACTTTTAAACCCGAATGACAATACAACAGTATTTGAATTTATTGCTTTACTGGTACGAAGAAGAAGATTATAAACAGTAATAGGGACATTTCCCTTTATCTCCATTAACTCATTTTCCAGTTTATTGGTTATTTCAAGGGCTTCACGAATTTGATCAGCAGCAAGCTGAATACTTTCAATCAAGATATTTAACTCTCTCTCCTTTATTGTAAATTCCTTGTGCTTCAAGGCAGTCAGGCTTAACAGGAAAAGGGAAATAATAAAAGCTGTTATAACAATAGGGGTAGTTATTTTATCCCTTTTTGTTACTCTGTATTCAGGGAAATAGATTGCATCCTTCAAAAGAAAATTCAGGGTTTCAGAAAATTCTAAAGTCCTTCCGTTCTTCATTTCCCATTTTGGGGTTTCATTATAGGGATAGATAGTCATAAGTTTTTCAGGATTAAATATTTCCTGATCCCTGATAAGTGAATCCTGAACTGAAAACTCATCCGGATCATGCCTCTCTACACTGTCAGGGATTCCGCCTGAGAACTTCCATATCTCTACCATACCGGGATAATAAATAACCAAATTTGATAAGCTTTGTAATTCTTTCAGAGAAAAAAGCTGCAGAGGAAGAACAATACCCCCAAACCCGTTATTATTCATAATTTCATTTATGTACTTTTTCTTAAGAATGTATAAAACAATCTTCCACCCTGATTCAGTTTTAAAGGGGATAAAATCAAATGAGACATCCTTAGTGTTTCCAGGGTAGATTTTCATCATCTGAAAACGGACAATATCACGAAGTTTACTTTCCGGTGCAGGTGGCAGATCCAGAATTTTAAGAAAACTCATCTGTCTGTCAGGCAGGAGAAAAAATTTTATTTTTTCTCCTGCCTCCCCGGTAGAAGTGTTGCTGCACAGATTGGTAAGGCTTTTATCCATACGGGCGCTGTTAAAGTAGAATATCTCGCTTCTCATATCTTCATCACTCCAGAATGGTACCAAAAGTCGAAAATAGAGGAATAATTACCATCATTACAATTCCAAAAACTATTCCCCCTGTAAATATTATTAAAGCAGGTTCGATGAGACTCATAAATCTCGTCGATTTCTTTTCAATCTCATTCTCGTAATAATCCGACAACTGACCAAATACTTTCCCCATACTGCCTGTTCTCTCTCCAACTGCAATCCATTTGGTAATACGGGCAGGAATAATCTCTTCATAGCCAAGAGCCTCTGAAAGACCAATACCCTTAAGAACCTTTTCGTGGGCTTTATTAAGCGCTTCTTTAACTGCCATATTACTGGTATTATCAGTAACTTCACCTAAAGCATCCTCAATAGTCACAGCACTGGATGTAAGGGCATCGAGGGTAAACAGAATGTTCAGGAAGTGATTATCTTCACTGAAAGATCCAATAAAAGGAACTTTTAGTTTCAACCAATCGACAGTAATCGCAAAATTACTGTTTCGCTTCCGAAACGCAGATATGGCAACACCTAAGATTACTACAAGAGGAATTGTAATAAGAAAACCAGTAAAAATCCCCTTCGAAAATGAAAGAACCTGACTGACTTCTTCTGGAACACCAGAGCCAAGATCAATAAATATTTCCGACATTTTAGGTATAATAAATGTAGAAATAAGTATCATACTCAATACTGCAACAGACAACACAATAACAGGGTATATCAATGAACTTACAAACTTCTCACTTATTCTTTTCTGTCTAATAAGATAATCGTTTATCTTCCGGAATACAGAAGCGAGATCTCCTGTCATCTCACCAACCTTTACCATACTCGAATATATAGCAGGAAGTGAGGGACCTATATTCCTGATACTTGAATAAAATGAAGAACCTGCCTCCAGATCTTTTTCTGTTGAAGAAACCAGAGCGTTGACCTTAGTATCCTTAGTAATTGTTTTTAATATTTCAAGGGAATCCTTAACACTCAAGCCTGAATCAAGAAGCATTGACAACAGAGCAGTGAATTCAGCAATTGTCTTTTTTGAACTATTTAATTGTTCTTTAGCATTCTTTGCAGGTAGCTCCCGAATGGAAATAGGGAAGTACTCTTCCTTCTGAAGTTCTGCCTGAATGGCCGCAGGAGAGCTGCCCGGCCTGACAAACTTCAGAATCTTCCCGTTCTTATCAGAAACCGTACATTTATACCTGTTCATTAGACTGTCATTACCATTTCAAGCTCGGAAAGAGTAGTAAGACCCTCTTTGATCTTTATAAGACCATCTGCAAATAAAGTGACCATACCAGTTTTTTTCAAATATGCTTTTATCTCAGAATATTTGGCGCCGGCTACAATCAGACGTTCAATCTCTTCATCCCAGGAAAAATACTCATGAATAAGTGTCCGTCCATGATATCCTGTCCCATCACACTTATCACATCCAACTGCCTCATAGATGTGTTCAGGGATGCATGGCCGAGCAGGAAGCTTGCTTCCGACCAGGCAAGGTATACTGCCTGTTTTCCTAAAAAATTCCTTTTCTGCAGAGCCTGTCTTTCGTTTCTCCCGACAGTCAGGACATAATTTTCTTACCAGTCGCTGTGCCATGGATGTTTTAAGAACAGCTGCAATCATAAATGGCTCAACACCCATATCTCTGAATCTGTCTATTACAGAGACAGCATCATTTGTATGAAGTGTTGACAGGACAAGGTGCCCGGTCAAAGCTGCACGAATACATAGATTAGCAGTTTCAGTGTCTCTTATTTCACCAATCATAATAATATTTGGGTCCTGTCTAAGAATACGCTTTAGAATAGATGTAAAAGTAAGGCCGATAGCTTCATTCGTCTGAATCTGATCAATGCCGTCGATCACATATTCAATAGGGTCTTCTATTGTTATAATTTTCTGACTCTCCCTATCCATCTCCCGAAGCATAGAATTCAAGGTGGTAGTCTTTCCGCTTCCTGTAGGACCTGTGGCAAGAACCAAACCATAAGGAGTTTTAAGTATTTTTCTAATATCGATGAGGCCCTCATCCCGAAGGCCAATTTTATCAAGCCCTATAAGGGTACTTTTTCTATTTAACAACCTGAGAACAATAGATTCCCCACGGGCTGTCGGGACAATAGAGACACGAATATCCTGAGTGTCTCCCCCCAGATGGACCGAGGTTCTGCCATCCTGGGGAAGCCTTCGTTCCATGATATTCAAATTAGACATAATCTTAATTCGTGATGAAATGGCAGGAAACATTGAAGGGGAAATTTCATTGAATGTCTGCAGGACACCATCAATCCGGTACCGGACCTTAACAGTATCGGTAAAGGCTTCAATATGAATATCCGATGCCCTTTTGCGAATACCCTCAATAATCATGCTGTTAACAAAATTAATTATGGGTGCATCATTGGCAATTTTATCAAGTAATAGCTTCTCATCGACTGAAGAGGTATCTGAAAAATTCTGATCATCAAGTCCTCCATAAAATCTTCCAAGATATTCTGAGAGTTCATCATGATCAACTCGCTTGTATATAATATTCTTATCATGGAAATGGAACAGTATCTCTCTTAACTCAACGTTGTCGGGGCTGCAGATGCCGATAGTAACGGAAATATCATCTGTTTTTAATACAATTGCTGAATGGGTTTCAATAAAGTCAGAACTGTACTGATTATTTTCATTAGGAAGAGGAAGAAAGTCTGAAATAGGAACAAAATCAATATCTTCTATTATTTCCATACAGCTTTTCCAGCAAAGAAACTCTCATAGTATTCTTTAAATATTTTATCGCTTGTTAATCTTTCTCTTTCAGGATATTCAATATAGGGAACAATATAAATAATCAGCTCGGTGTTCGTAAATGTCTCCACTTCACTGGTAAAAAGCCATCCTAAAAGTGGAATAGCACTGAGAATAGGAGTTTTCTGAATAATTACATCCTTTTCCTGTTGTAAAAGACCGCTTATAATTACAGGCTTACCAGATGGAGTTCGAACATGGGTACTTATAACCTTCTCAGAAGTTGGAGGAGGATTTCCTGTTGAAGAAGAGACATCTGCGCCTCTCTTTGAAACTGTGGATTTCACATCCATTGTTATCATATTCTCCCCGGAAACCCAGCCGTTTATACTGATTAGAAGACCGGAAGTAATCTCCCGTGTTACTCCTGTAGATTGTGCTTCACCTGTATCAGGATCAATTTCCATATCTCTGTATCTGTATGTATTGGTATTCTGAAAACTTATATCCTCTCCTGTAAGACCATTCAGTGTAGTGTCAGCCATTATCCTTGCTTCCGAATCACTTATCTTTGCATTCAAATCAATGGCAAACAGATATCCGAATGTTGTCACAATATCCAGATTTAAGTTAATTAGATTACCCAGAGAACCCAGAATAGAAGTCTGAGATCCCTCCTGCATTATCTCATTGCTTGCAGTAAGACCGAACTCCTTATTTTTACTTTCCTGATACTGTACAACAAGAAGCTCATACCTGATCTGAGGAATCGGTTTATCAATATATTCGAGGTCTTTAAGGAACCGTTCCAGCTTCTCCTTTGATCCTATAAAAAAAATAAGATTCGGATCGGCTGATTTAACAATATCAGTTTCGCTGATGGATGGAGGAAGATTCTTAAGCAAATCTTCAGCCCTGATATACTTTAGAGGAACAGCAAGACCTTCGCCATGTATATCTATCATCTGCGTGAAAGAAGTGAAGTCATCTATCTGCTCTTTTGCTGCTTCAAGTATTAATGTTTGCGAATTCCCTGTCCGAACCACCTGAAGCTTCTGCAACCGCACAGGAAGCAGTTTTAAAAGCTCATCCACAGTAAGAAAGGAAAGATCAAGCTTTGATACCTGCTTTTCCTCATACTCTGCTTCAAGTCTTGTAATAAATTCTCTGACAGGAGTTGTTTCTTCATAAGTACCTGAGAGAATAATTGTATTATTATCCTTGTCTATTTTGAATATAGATGAACTCGCAAGCCCTGCGGGGAACAAAGAGGGCAGCAATTCTACAGGAATATTTTCCAGCTTTATGAATTCAATATCATCCATCTTTTTCATAATTTCGTTTTTTGAAACATCAAATATATAATAGATATTTCGACGGACAGTAAAATCCCCATCAGCCTGTTCTAGTACAAGGCGAAGTAATTCATTAAAAGGTTTATCTTTAAAATGGATATTTTCAAGTACAAAGTCTCCTCTTTTCATCATCGAATACTCAAGCTCTGTCTCTGAGAAAAGCTGCGAAAGAACATCTGTAAGACGTATAGAATCCGCAGAAATTGAAAAGAGATTATTCTCCTCTGTAATAGCCCCGGCAGCACTGCCCCTGGAAGAGCGACCTTCCACAGGTCGTCTTTTTACATAGTAGTAGTCCTCAAAATCTTCAACCTCATAGTCATTAAACCGGTGCATTACAATTTCAAGTACCCGGTTTACTGGGAGCTTCTCTGCATTTACAGTTAATTTTTCCAGGGGAAGGGCATCAAATAGAATAGTTAACTTTATCTCTTTTGATATTTTTTCCAATATCAATTGGGGTTCCACATCTTTTGCAAAAAGAGTTAATGCTCCAGTTGTACTATTATATTTAACCATAACTTTCGAAACATAATAAATTCCGTCTTTTTTCCAGAAGTAAAGATCATAATGGGAAAGAAAATGTTCCAAAGCAGTATCAAGATTGGTATCACTAAAATGATAAGAGGCCTGTCCATCCACAGTATCATCAGCAATGATGGAAGTACCTGTTGTCTGTGCCAGAATAAAAAGGATATCTTTCATTAACTGATTGACGAATTCCATCTGCTTAATTTCCTGGGCAGGCACGGAAACAATAAGTATAATAAGCAGTAATGCAAAATAATTTATTTTCATAAGCCCCAAACTCTTTTTATTTCAATACATAAAAAGTAATATGGGGTAAAAGTTGATTTTACTTCAAAAAGCTTTTTATTCACTATCATGACAGGATATTCCTAACAAAAGTTGGAGTTTTTATAGGTTATTTTCAATTTTTGCTTCAGCATATCCACGAATTACATTTGTTACCCTTCCATTCACTCCCCCCCCTCCGCACACATTGCAACACCCCTACATTCATGATATTTTAACCATAATGAAATATTACGTATTACAGGTTATGACTGGCGAAGAGGCTAAATTTATGGGCCTTGCACATGTGAACTTTAAATTGGATCTGCCGACCTTTGATTCAGCAAACAGCCTGTTATGGCCCAGACGCAAACTTACTATCAGAAAAAAAGGTGTTTTAAAAGAGAGCCTTTCCCCTATTTTTCCTGGATATCTGTTCTTCCAGGCAGAAGAGCTTACATCTGATATTCACTGGGTTCTTAGGCGGACACCAGGATTTGTTAGATATCTGAAAAATAATCAGAACATAGTACCAATTGAAGGATCTGACAAAGAACTATTACTGCATTTTCTACATTTTGGTGAAATAGTTGAGAAGTCCCAGGTAAGTTTCGATGAAAATAAAAGAATTAAGGTAATTAGCGGGCCAATGAAAGGCCTTGAAGGCCGAATAGTAAAAGTAGATAAAAGAAAACGGAGAGCAAAAATTAGTTTGTCTCTTTATGAAGAATCATTTACAATTGACTTTGGATTCGAAATTCTGGAGAAAATAGAAGACCATGAGCAAAACTAATAGAATTATTATTATTGGAGCAGGATTTGCAGGAAGAGAGATTGCAGCTGAAATTTCTTCAAAAGGAATACTGGGAGAAGTTGTAGCATTTCTGGATGATTCACCTGATAAAATTGGTAAAACTGAAAAAGGAATCCAAATACTGGGACCAATATCTAATGCAATAGATATAATAAAAGAAATTAATGCAGATGAAGCATTAATTGCTATACCAGGGGCTGGAGAATCTGATCTTCGTAGAATTTATACAATTCTTCAAAAAGCAGAATTAAAAAAAATCAGGATTCTTCCAAATGTGTCTCAAATTGTAGAAGGAGATGCTCACTTAATTCAAACCAGAGAAATAAAAGCCCAGGATCTATTAGCCAGAAAACCTGTTCACATAGGGTTGATTGAGAGTCTCGAATATCTTAGAGGTAAACGAGTTTTAATAACCGGTGCCGGTGGAAGTATTGGCAGTGAACTGGCACGACAGCTCCTTTCCGGCGGAGCAGACAGGTTGTATCTCTTTGATCATGGAGAGAATAATGTTTATGAAATTGAAAGAGAACTTCGTATTCTACAGGAAGGCGGTGTAGGTGAAGCATCTACTATAGTTCCAATTGTTGGGGAACTGCAGGATAGAGATTTTGTAAAATTTATAATTAAACGATTAAAAGCAGATGTAATTTTCCATTGTGCTGCCTATAAACATGTTCCTTTAATAGAAGAGAATCCTGTGGAAGCGGTAAAAAATAATATATTTGGAACAAAAAACATTGTAGATGCTTCTGTGGAATCCAGTGTTTCAAGATTTGTTTTTATTTCCACGGATAAAGCTGTTTATCCTTCGAGTATTTACGGTGCAAGTAAAATGGTAGCCGAAGAAATTGTCCTTAATACAAATTCTGAAAATACAAACTTTATGGTAGTTCGCTTTGGAAATGTTTTGGGTTCAAGAGGCAGTATTGTTCCTCTATTTACCCGTCAGATTATGAAGGGTGGACCTGTAACTATTACCCATGAAGATGTAAATAGATTTTTTATGACCATTCCGGAAGCAGCTTCACTTGTTTTAAAAACAGGAGGTGTTGGATCCAGAGGAGACTTGTATATTCTGGAAATGGGTGAACCCATTTTCATAAAAGATCTTGCAGAACAGATGATTCGTTTTTATGGCTTTCTTCCGGAAAAAGAGATTAAAATTAACTATATAGGCCTAAGACCAGGAGAAAAAATGGATGAACGACTGTGGACCGAAGAGGATACAGTTATAAAAACAAAGCATCCAGGTATTATAAAAGTGCTTCACAGAACAAGGTTGAATGGCCAGTTGGATAATCTTCTTAAAAATCTACAGTCAGTCTGTTATCTTGAAAAAGATGAAAACCTTTACAGAAACCGTATATATCTAAGAGAAATACTAAAAGAATATATTCCAAGCATTCAGATGGTAAAAAATGAACCTGAATACTAAGTTTATCCCTTTCGCAAGACCCTCACTGGGGACGGAGGAAGAAGAAGCTGTAATAAAAGTTCTTAGAAGCGGCTGGCTGACTACTGGAGTAGAAGCAAAAAACTTTGAAATGGAGTTTGCCGCTTATACTGGTTCGACCAATGCACTGGCAGTTAACTCTGCAACATCCGGGCTGCACCTGGCTCTGGAAGCATTGGGTGTCGGACCTGGAGATAAAGTTATTACCAGCCCTTACACATTTACTTCTACTGCCGAGGTAATTAGATATCTTGGGGCAGATCCTGTATTTGCAGATATTGATCCTCGAACCTTTAATATCAGTCCTGTGGAAACAGCAAAGTTATTGGAAAATGATCCGACTATAAAGGGTATTATTCCAGTTCATATTGGAGGATTCCCTTGTGATATGAAGGCACTTCTTGAACTTAAAGAAAAATATGGAATATTTATCCTTGAAGATGCAGCACATTCCTTTCCAGTAAAATATAATGGGAAACTTCTTGGTAGTATTGGTGATGCAGGTGTTTTCTCTTTCTATGCCACAAAAACTATAACTACAGGGGAAGGAGGAATGATAATAACAAACAACTCAACTTTAGCAAAAAGAATGTCTGTTATGCGCCTCCATGGCATAGACAGGGAAGTATGGGACCGATATACATCAGATAAACCTTCCTGGCAGTATTCAATAGTTGATGCAGGATTTAAATATAATATGCCTGATATTGCAGCAGCAATAGGCCGGGAGCAACTTAAAAAGGCAGCTTTATTTCTTGAAAAAAGAGAAAAAATTGCAAATTTCTATTTTAAAAAATTAGAAAATACAGATTTTCTTAAACTTCCCCCAATACACGAAAATCATGGATGGCATCTTTTTATGCCAAAAATAATTCCGGATAAATTGACAATAACAAGAGATGTATTTATTCAGAAACTAATAAGTATAGGAATTGGAATCTCTGTGCATTTTATTCCTCTCCATATAATGCCCTATTATAAAGAAAAATATGGGTTTAAAGAAAATGATTATCCTGAAGCCTTAAAAGCATATAATTCTGTTTTCAGCTTACCAATTTATCCGGATTTAACAGAAGAACAGTTGGAAAGGATAGTTTCTGCAGTAATAGATACAGGAACCAAATTCAGGAGAAAACCTTAATGGCAAAAGACTATCTATTTCTGGATGATATTAACAGCAAAAAAATGATTTTTGCCCATCTAATTAGATCGACAATACCCAAAGGAACAATATCATCCATTAAAATTCCTAAATTACCAAAAGGATATATTAGTTTAACCGGGGAAGATATCCCAGGTAATAATCTTATTAGTGTATTTTCTGAAGATATGCCTCTGTTATGTAATAAAACTGTCCAGTATGAGGGAGAACCCATACTTGTAATTTGCGGTCCTGTTGAAAATAAAGTTACAAATATTTGTAACAATACTATTATTGAATATGATACAGATTATTCTTTACTTGGTTTTGAAAATTATCATGAATCCCAGGTTTCAGGGATAAAAAAATTTACAAAAGGATCTGTAGACAGTAAATTCAAAGGAAACAGCTCAATTATTGAAGGGGAATATAAAACATCAGTACAGTTTCTCCCTCTACCATACCCAATGGGAGCTATAGCAAAGTATAAAAATAATAAACTGGAAATTACGACAGCTTCTCAATGGCCATTTCATGTACAAAAAACTGTATCGGATGTTTGTGGTATACCAAAAAAAGAGATTAAGGTTAATATTGAACCCTACCATCATACCTATGATGAAAAACTGATAATTCCTTCATTATATTCTGCAATTGCAGCTTTGCTTGCAGTTAAATCGGGCAAACAGGTAAGAATTGTAGAAGAACCTTTTCAAATAATTCAGTTTAGTATAAAACGACCACAAATTAAAATAAAAAGAAAGTCTGCTCTAAACAGTTCAGGTAAAATAATTGCAGAAGATATAGA
>DAOVSY010000361.1 GCA_030633365.1 Spirochaetaceae bacterium
ACAAGATCATTTCTGGATTCTTCAGTTTCAACAAAATGCTCAGATAGATTATTTAAATTTGAAATAAGATTTATATGAAGCTGTTTATGATCATCCAGAGCAGGATATTTAAATTCTGCCATTATTGCTTCTTCTGCCTTAAAATGAACTCTTGTATACTGGTAAAGTTCCATAATAATTGACTTACAATCTGTAACTTTGGCTGAAAATAGTCTGTTTGCTAATTTAAATAAGTACTGGTGCTGATCATCTACAGTTTCATCACCAGTCTCATAATCACTCTTCCATTCAAAATATTTACTCATTCCAGAGCTCCTTTTTATAAACAAATATCACAAACACGCCCCCTCGATACAATTGCCCTTTTTAAACAATTGTAATGCTACAATGCAGGAACGGAAGATCCCTAAAATTCACAATCACTCGGGGAGCAGTTATACCGGTTGCTGAGTGTTTTTGCTCCGCAAAAATGTATCGAAGGAACTAATCTATGGCAAGTACTGTCTCCCTTATAACTTCCGAAACACTTGGATGAGGGAAAATGGTGTGTTTAATATCTAAAGTGGTCATACCTGACTGCATCATTAAAGCTGCTCCAAATATCATTTCTGAGCATGGAGATCCAAGTAAATGAATTCCTATAATTTTATCTGTATCTCCATCTACAACAACTTTACATAAACCTGGTGTTAGTCCATTTTCTGCATAGTACCTTGCGCTTATTCTCATTTGAAGAGTTGCTGTTTTTATATTTATATTACGCTTTACAGCTTCTGCTTCAGTTAAACCACATGAAGCAGCTTCCGGATGAGTATATACAGCCCAGGGAACAATATCATAATCCAGACTATCGGCTTCGCCACAAATGGTATTAACAACAACTTCTGCCATTCTGGATGCTGAATGAGCAAAGAGTGATTTACCGATTACATCACCTATTGCATATATACCAGGTTTTGTTGTAGCCATTTTTTCGTTTACTATAATACCTGTCCTGCTCATATCTATATCCAGGTTTTCCAGACCAATACCATTTAAATTTGGTTTCCGACCTACAGCCATCAGTATAGTTTCTGCTTCAATAACAGAATCTTTGCCTTTTCTAATAAAGTTAACCTTATTGCCATCTATAGATTCTACCTTTGCTCCAAGGTGGAATTTTACTTTTTTCATAGCCCTTCGCATACCTTTTGCAAATTCAGCTTCCATAAATGGAGCTATTTCATCCATCATCTCTATAATATCAACTTTAACACCCAGCATGGAAAAGAATGAGGCAAATTCAAGGCCAATTACCCCGCCTCCAATAACAACCAGACTGGTAGGAATTTTATCAATGTTAAGAAGTGCAGTACTGTCCACTACGGCACTTGAATCAGCACCTGGGATAGGTGGTATAAATGGTGAAGATCCTGTAGAAATAATAATATCTTTTCCTGAATAACTGGTATCACCTACCTGAATTGTTCCATCAGTATTAAATACTCCCTTACCTTTTATAATTTTTACACCATATTTTTCCATAAGGTATAAAATACCTTTCCTGTTTGTTGTAATTACTTTATTTTTCCAATTTTGTGCTTCTTCCAGATTAAAACTTGCATTTTCGGTGTGGACACCAAACATTTTCGAATCCAATGCGTGAGAATAGTGTTTTGCAGAGTTTAATAGTGTTTTTGTAGGAATACAGCCCTCATTAAGACAAACACCACCTATTTCCGCTTTTTCAATAAGAAGAACTTTTTTCCCCCGCTCTCCTGCCCGTTCTGCAGCTACATAGCCCCCGGGGCCTGCCCCAAGTATAATTAGATCGTACATTCCGGTAACCTCCACTTCCCGCTCATTCTATATGGTGAAAGAATATAACTCAAGGATGATTTTTACGATTAATTTTATTTAATATTGTAGAAATGGTACAATTACAGCATAATATAAAAATGTTTTACAAACAGTATTTTATGCATATTTTTAAAAAAGGCCTTATATATTTTTTACCATTAATATTAATCAGTGCAGTAATGGCATATACCATATACAGACAGGATATAGGTTCTTTCAATGCAGTTATGCAAAATAATGAAAAACAAATTTTAGACTTTCAGGAAGAGTTAATAAAAGAACATCTAAAATCTTTAGCACAAGATATAAACTATCTTGCAAATTTACGATTATCAAATAATTATATAAATTCCGGGTTTGATCCGGAAGTTGAATTATCAGTTGTTTTTTCCTCATTTTTAAAACGCAGGGGAATCTATTCTTCAGTAAGGATTATTGACTCGGGTGGATTTGAACGTTATAGAATGAATTATTCAGAAGGAGTAAGTAAGAGAATAGAAGAATTCGATCTGCAGGCAAAAGGTAACCGATATTATTTCAATGAAATAATGATCAGTAATCCGGAAGATAACTATTTTTCCCAACTGGATCTTAATTATGAAGGAGGAGAAGTACAATTCCCATATGAACCCGTAATACGAGTCGGCAAACTTTTTCTTAATGAAAATATGAATAAAGTTGCTTTTATTATTCTTAATTACAATGCAAATGATATTCTTAATTTTATAGATAAAACTTCATCATATTCATTTGGAAAAACCTTCTTACATAATAATGAAGAATTAGTAATTTCATTGGATGCATCAATGTCAGTTGAAAAATCAAATATAATAGATTTCCTTGAAACTGAAAAAGGTAAACTTTTTATCCAGCAATCAAGTGGACAGATAGATTTATTTTCCGGGTATTTAACGCATAAAAGAATAAATATAACAGATGAAGAAACAAGTCCTACATGGGATCTAATTTCTTTTGTAGATAGAACTACTATAAAAAATAATACAGAAGACGCTTCCAACAGAGGAAAAATTATTTTTCTAATCCTTTTTCTTATATCTATTACAGTTTCATTCTTTGCAGCAAAAAATAAAATTAATAAAATTAATACTAATTTAATAATTCAGGAAAGAGCCAGGATATTTGATTTAAACCCTGCTCCTGTATTAAAAGTGTCTAAAGAAGGTGAGATTTTAAGTAGTAATACTGCGGCAAAAACAATTTTGGGACTAACACTTTCTCCACCTTCAGTTTACAAAGTTTTTAATAAACTTGAAAAAAATATAATAAGTAATTTTAATTCTAATAATATTAATACTTTTGAATATCAAGTTGATTCAAATATTTATTATTTTACAAATATAAAAGATAAAGCCAATGAAAATATTTATTTTTATGGTACTGATATTACCAGTAACTATAAAATAAGAGAAGATCTTAGAAACTTTCAAACTGCAGTAAAACAGAGTGCTAATGTTATTGTTTTTACCGATTTGGAAGGACGTGTACTATTTGCAAATGATGCTTTCGAAAAGGTTACCGGCTACAGCAGTGAAGAGGTATTAGGTAATAAATCGGCAGTATTAAACAGTGGATTTCACAGTAATTCTTTTTATGATGAACTTTGGGATACTATTAAAAATGGGAATGTATGGTCTGGGGAGTTCTACAACAAACGTAAAGACGGGACCTTTTTTTGGGAGAAAGCTACAATAAGCCCTGTACTAAATAATGAAGGAAAAC
>DAOVSY010000244.1 GCA_030633365.1 Spirochaetaceae bacterium
AATACCGCTCATATCCATATAGCCCCAGTATTTCCATGGACCATATTCATAGTAAGGATGACCTTCATCAAGCTGTCTTTTGTGTGAAAAAACAACTGCATCTGCGTTAAAATCTGTGCCATCATGGAATTTTACACCTTTTCTTAAGTGAAAAACATATTCAAGACCATCATCAGCTACGTCCCAGCTTGTTGCAAGACCGGGAATTAATGCAGTGGAACCAGGTTCAAACTCTACAAGACTATTGTAGATGTTATTTGCAATCATAAAAGATTCACCATCTGTTTCTCTTGCAGGATCAAGTCCTACTGCATCACCAGCATGAGCAAATACAAGAACTCCACCAGCTTTTCCGTCTGCAGCTGCAGGTTCATCTTTGGCGCCGCCGGCAAACATCATTGCAGGAACAATACTAAGCACCAGTAAAAGAATTAAAATTTTCTTCATTCATTTTCTCCTTTTTGAAAATATCTGAATGATTATACACTGGAAGTGTTGTTATAAGAACAACTTTTCTAAAAAATTGTTATAATTAATTCTAATAAATGGTATGGAAGTGGTAAAAATGTCTATTTTCATTAAAAATAATAATTTATATTGGAAAACAAACAATTCTATGTTAAGAATAGAGCATGGGACTTTTGGATAAATCTGAATTATACACTAAGCAGTTTTCTGCTTCTGATCCAATTATAAAAACAGTAATGGAAAGACTCTTTGCACGGAAGGAAAAAAGTCTCCTAGAGAATATACATATCCAGATGAATACAGATGTTTATAATGAACTTGTAAAAAAGGGTTATTTTAAACGTCGAAAAAGCGACCGGTAGAGAGTTGTCTCGATACATTTTTGCACCCTTCGATACGAGACTCCGTCTCTACTCAGGACAAGCGCAAAAACACTCGACAACCGGTTGATATACAGGAACACCGTACCCCGAGTGATTGCGAATTTTTAATAAATATTCTTCTCCAGCATAATTTTCATAGCAATAGTATCGAGGGGTATTCTACTCTACGCTCAAAGCAGCCTTTAAGGCATTTTCCCATCGTTTAATAATTTTATCTCTAAGATCAGATTTGATCCTCGGCTCAAAAATATCATATTTTTTTTCTAGATTAGCAATCTCATCAAAACTTTTCCAGATTCCTGCAGACATTCCTGCAAGATATGCAGCCCCAGTAGCGGCAACTTCATGCTCTCCGGATCTGGCAACTGAATGATCGGAAAGATCTGCTATACATTGAAGAAGAAGATCTGAACGACTAACACCTCCATCAGTCTTAATAGTAGTTACTTTAATTCCTGTATCCTTTTTAATCCCATTAAGAATATCAACTAGCCTCATGGCAATTCCCTGAAGAACCGCTCTTGCTACATGACGCCTGTGAGTATCCAGTGAAAGTCCAAAAATCGTTCCTCTGGCAGTAGGTTTAAAGTGAGGAAACCTTATACCGGAAGGAGTCGGAACAAAAACAACCCCTTCAGAATCTTCACATTCTGCGGCAAGTTCATTTAAAACTTTGGGAGTATCCGATAAACCTATACCCTGTCCCAGCCAGTCAATTAACCGGCCGGCAGTTGCCATGGATCCTTCCAGCATATATGTAGTTCTTCCATTGATTCTCCAGGCTACAAGAGGGAATAGTCCACGCCGGGAAAGACCTGGTTTATATCCCATATTTACATCCACAAACGAACCGGAGCCCTGGGATATTTTAACATCCCCTTTTTGAAAACAACAATGTCCAAAAAGAGAAGACATCTGATCCCCAACAACAGATCCAATGGGAATTGCTGCTCCATTAAACAGATCTGGCGATGTTACTCCAAAGTCATCAACTGTTTCCTTTACAACAGGGAAAATCCCCATAGGTATTTTAAACAAATTACAAAATATTGAATTCCATTTAAGGTCAAAATGATTATAAAGAGAAGTAGAAGCAGCATTAGAAGTATCAGTGGCATGAACCTTTCCACCTGTCAACTTATAAACAAACCATGTATCAAGAGTCCCAAACAATAACTCTCCATTTTTTGCCTTTTTATACATATCAGGCCGCCTATTAAACAGCCATAATAATCGGGGAAGTGCATGATCTGTAATAAACTTTAACATTCCGGTAGCTGTTAACATAGCTCCCCGGGTAAAAGTACTAACAATTGCAGCACCCAGTTTTACAAAATGCCACTTTATATTTCTATTTATTTCTGCAGTTAATTCTGCAGACCTTATATCCGACCAGCTTAGAAAATTGCAACAGGTTTTCCCATTTTTATCCCAAAGTGTAAAAGTAGACCTTTGAACACTAATCCCTATAGAAGTAACTTCATAAGGATCAACATTACAATTATTTAGAAGATTATTTATAGCAGCAAGAAATTGATTCCAGAGTTCTTCCGGATCATACTCAACAGCTCCAGGTTCAGTTGATATAACCTTAGTAGGAGTTTGTTCTCTTCCCACAATCTGACCCTGTGTGTTAAATAAAAGAGCCCTTATACTGGAGCCTCCGGCATCTACAGCAATTATATATTTTTTTATTTGTGCCATAATGGTATTGGAGATTCAGGACTATAGATCCCTTCTTCCAGAAACCTGAGATATTTTTCATCTGCTGATTCTATATCTGAATATTCACCCCTGTATTCCTCTGGAAGCAATTTAGCAAGTTGTACCATAATTGAAAAAAGAAGATCTTTTCTTACCTGCCCTGAGATTCTTTCCTTCCCAGGTTCAATAAAAAAGGGTTGGCCTATCCTAATTGTAAAATCCGTTCTTTTAAATCTCTTAAAATTTTTCCAAAAATTCTCACTTCCATAGTGTGCAAAAGGAATTATAGGAACATTATTCTGTATTGCCATGGTTATTATTCCCGGGAAGGCTTTTTTTAAAACACCTGTTTTATTTCTTGAACCTTCCGGTGCCAATGCCAACATTCTACCCTGTTTTAAAACATCTGATATTTTTCTGAATGCATTCATATCTGCCGTTCCACGTTTAATAGGAACGCCATTCCATTGCCTTGCTAAAAAACCATATAAAGGTATATTCCAGCTTTCTTCTTTAGCTAATCCAGAAACAGGACGGGGCAAAAGATGGGTATATAAAAGTGGTACTTCCAAAAAATTTGTATGATTAAACATAATAAGAGCAGGACCCTTATAAGGGATTTTTTCAAGCTCTCTATCATCAATTCGACAACTTGTGTCTATCATCCCTTTTATTATACCAGTAACTATTTTACCTGCAATATTCAATTACCTATCCCTCCCCCCTGGCCGTTCGCTTCGCTCACTGCTCGGGTATGCGTCCTTACTTCAGAATATATCTGTAATGCATTTGAAATACACTCAACTCTTAGTTTTTTACCATCTGTACAAATAGTTTCACCATCTGCATGACAAATTAAACTTCCTGTAACAGCTTCAACATTATACTCTTTAGATTTAGCCATTGTAATAACAGTGTTTTCTGATTGGGTTCCCTTTGTATATTGAAGCATTAATTTTAACATTTTTATTCTGCTTATGTGTTTGACAGGCATACAAAGATCAAAAACTCCGTCATCAACTTTACCATCAGGAGCCATAAAAAAAGCTCCACCCATTCTACTGCCGTTTAAAATTGAAACCTGGCTGGATTCAACTTTATGAGTCTCACCATTATATGTAACAAGAAGAGAAGGAGCTTTTGGATATTTAAAAAGGGTAACAATTGCCCCCCAGGCATATGTAATGGGACCATGAATGAACTTTAGTTTAGCAGCTTCCAGGCCAACCATTGTGTCAAAGCCTATACCAATCCCATTTACAAAATAACGACCATCAGGATAATCCCCCCCTGAGATAAGTCCAATATCCAAAGGAGAGGTATTATCATTAATTATATTTTCTGCCGCTTTGGAAACATCAGAAGGAACCCCTGCTCCATATGCAAAATCATTGCCCCTGCCAATAGGAAGTACACCAAAAGCAGGCAGATTAGAAACATGCGAAGAAGATTCCATAATACCGTTTATTACCTCATTGCAGGTACCATCTCCACCTGCAGCAACAATACCAGAGTAGCCGTTTGTTACTGCATCTTTTGCCAGAAGTGCAGCATCCCACACTTTTTCAGTAATTGAAATATCATAGCTAATACCTGATTGATCAAATATCGCCCTTATCCCTGGAAGCTGTTTTGCACCATTCCCCATGCCGGACTTAGGGTTAAGTATAATTTTAGTTTTACCCATTACTTCTTATTTTTACCCTTGAAAAGTTTCTTTAAAAATCCTTCTTTTTTCTTACTGTCTGTTTTCTTTGCAGGTTCTGATGATTTTAATTTGAAGTTTTCACCATATTTACTCTTATAATAAGCAAGCTTCTCTGCTTCTGTACTTGTCCGTGTTAGTTTTACAGTTGTATTCCTGTCAGCCCCAACATTATTATTTCCGTTCGGTCTTTTTTTATTATTAGGATTACTTCCAGTTTGATTTTTGTTTTTAGCATAAGAAGAATTTGCTACTGTTTTTGCAGAGCGGGTACCACCTGGAAGATTCTTAATATTCCCTGCTCCGGAACCAGTACCGGAAGATTTAGTTGAGGGTCTCCCCCCCCGGTAATTAGAACGATTACCAGTTTCAGGCTTAGCTTTTCGATTGTTATCCCTTGATGGAGGTCTACTAACAGAAGGTCTTCCACTGGCTCTTTCACTGGCTCTTCCTCTGTTATCATATGGTTTTCTACCATCACCAGATTTAACAGCAGCTTGTTTTTCCCGGTAGAAATTCCTACCTGCACTTTTATCGACTAAAAACATATCTGCTTCGGGCCATTCAACCGGAATTTTCATACTGATATATTTTTCAATTGCTTCAAGACCATAAACAAATTTTTCACAGGCAAATGTTACAGCTTTACCGGATTTACCCGCTCTTGCTGTACTACCTTTTCTATGTACATAGTAATCCAGTCAATCTGTAATATTATAAGGAAATTGCTTTTCAAGATTATTTACATGAAGACCTCTGGCTGCAACATCA
>DAOVSY010000302.1 GCA_030633365.1 Spirochaetaceae bacterium
GGATGGAAAATGAAAAAGCCTTAAAAGATAATGAACTTAAATTACGATTATTGGCAGACTACACATATGACTGGGAATACTGGATAGATACAAATAGAAATTACATATATCAATCGCCGTCATGTAAGCGAATTACAGGTTACATTCCTGAGGATTTTACAATCAATCCTAATTTATTATTTGAAATTGTTAAACCTGAATATAAAGAAATAGTTTATAAACACTACCACGATGAAGAAAATGAAGAAACTCCATTTTTTTCAATGGAAATTCCAATTATAACAAAAATAGGAGAAGAACGTTGGATAGAACACAACTGCAGTCCTGTTTATGATGATAATAATAAATTTTTAGGTAGAAGAGGTAATAACAGGGACATTACCAAACGAAAAGAAACAGAAAATAAATTAAAATCTTTATCAGAACTGTATGAGAATATAGTTGAGGCATCTACGGTAGGAATATCAATCTACAATAGTATAGGCAAATGTATTGCAGCTAACGATGCTGCAGGAAAAGCTGTAGGGGCAACAAAGGAACAACTTTTAGAACAAAATTATCATGAAGTTGACTCCTGGAAAAAAAGTGGATTATATGACATTTTTCTGGATTCATTAAAAGAAAATACAAAAAACAGGCTTCAGATAACTATAACAACAACTTTTGGTAAAAACTGTACTTTGGATATACATATTATTCCTTTAATAATTAATAAAGAATCCCATTTATTAATTATGTTCGAAGATATCTCCCTGATAAAACAAGCAGAGGATGAGCTTATTGAACATCGTGAAAATTTGGAAAAACTTGTAATGGAGAGAACCAAAGAACTAAATGAAAAGAATGAAGAGCTTCAGAAGTTTAACGACCTTTTTGTAGACAGAGAATTTAGAATAAAAGAACTTCGGGACAGGGTTAAGGTATTGGAGGGGAAGAATAGTAATTAAAAATGGAAAGTGTCAACCTAACTAATCCTCCGTCCCTAGGATTTCCAGGATTTTGATTTTGACACAATCGGAAAACTGGTTAATCCTATTAATAGTGTAATAGCCATTCCCATATATCCTGCATAGCGATAATGCCCCCATATCTTTTCTATAAGACTAAAAGTCCATAGGCCTAATGCAGAATCATTGACAACAGACCAGTTGACTAGTATATTATAAACATGAAAACAGTAGGAATTTTTGAAGTAAAAGCAAAGATCTCGGAAATATGTGAAACAGTCAAAGAAACACAGGAGCCAATACTCATAACAAAAAGAGGCGTACCAATGGTAAGAATTACCCCAATAGAAAATTCTAAAGAAAAATCAAATATCTGGAATCGTCGGGAAAAATTCTTCAGGAATAATGATTTATTTAATGAAGGACTTATTCTGCCCTCAAGGGAAGTAGATTCAATAATTAATCCATTGGATAATTAACATGGGAATAACCCACCTTCTTGATACATCTGTTTATTCCCAACCGATAAAAAAGATACCTCTAAAAACTGTAATTGATCGTTGGAAGACAATAGGCGATAGGAATCTCTGTATATCAATTTTTTGTGAAACAGAACTTCTTCAAGGTCTGGAAATGAAAAAGTCCAACAATCTTTGGAATGCCTATAATTTAATACTAAAAGATTCTTTACCTGTAATTGATTTTACAATGGAAGCAGCAAAAGTTTATGCAAAAATCCAGGCCGATTGTGTTAAAAGAGGAAGAACACGTCCAGTCTTTGACCTTCTAATAGCATCAACTGCTATCGCAAAGAATCTTATCCTTGCAACTTGTAATTATAAGGATTTTAAAGATATTCCCGGGTTAATAACTGAGGATTGGTTGAATTCATAAGCAGCCTTCAGCTCAAAATCCTCAATCCGGGTATATTGGAAAAGTGTTTATCAAATGAAACCAAAACCGATCCCATCTCTACACACTGAGCTGCAATCCATATATTATTTAAGGGAATTGGGGTTCCTTGTTTTTTTAAAACAGATTTTAATTCACCGAAAATTTCAGCTGTTTCTTCATTAATATCTGCAATAGTAACAATGGGGTCAGACAGAAATTCTTTCAGAAATACAGTATTTTCATGAAAGCGTGACCCATTTCTAAATCCTGCATATAACTCCCCAATAACAACAACGCTGAAAAACAAGTTTTCAACTTCATCTATGGCATCCAGTACAAATTCTCCTTGATTCCGGAGGATTGCAGAATAAGCATTAGTATCGAGTAGAATTGATTTCATTTCCAGTCTTCTTCATCTACTTTATTAAAATCTTCAGTTGCCTCACAAAAATCCTCATACTCCTGGTCACTCCAGATCCCACAGAATTTTTCAAAACGCTTTCTATTCCCAATTTTATAAGCAGGTGTTTCAAACCTCGCTTCCAGAATCTCTTTTACAGTTTTATTTACACTCTGCTGTTTTTCTTCAGCTAATTGCTTTACTTTCTGTTCAATACTCAAGTCAAGATTGTGGATACTTATTGAGCTCATACTTCACACCCCTTTATGACTCATATTTTAACTTATTATACATCATATTTTGACATACAGCAACCTCCGACCCTATGATTTTGATTTTGAGACAACAGGTAAACTGGTTAATCCTATTAATAGTGTAATAGCCATTCCCATATATCCTGCATAGCGATAATGCCCCCATATCTTTTCTATAAGACTAAAAGTCCATGGACCTAATGCACTTCCAGCAACTATAAAACTCATTGCAAGACCGGAAATTGCTCCCAGATGTGCTCTTCCATAAAGTTTAGGCCATGCAACAGAAGTTATAACACCAAATAACCCACTGGTAATCCCCATTCCAAGTATAAGAATAATCTTTGCCCAGCCATTATATGGTAGGGATATTGCCAAAGCAGCAATAAAAGTTCCAACGACTAAAGAGTAAAATATATACTTCATTCTAATCATATCACTCAACCAGCTTCCAAAGAATCTGGCTCCAACTGAAATAATTGATATGGGAAGAAATATTGCAACTGCCTCAGCGGTACTTTTTCCAAGTGAAGCAAAAATAGAAGTTATATGAAATGTAAATGCTGTATTATAGAAAGCCCAGTAGAATAATAGAATAAGATAAAACCACAGTTGAGGATCTTTTTTTGCCTCTTCCAGGGTATATTCCCTTTTCACATCATCAGGTCGGGAACGACTTCCGGTTTTTATGTGTACACCCTCTTCCATTTTTATTAAGCAGTCTTCAGGACTATCCCGAAATATTACTATGATAAAGGGTAAAATGAATAATATAAGAGTTACACCAATTATGGTCCATGATTGTTCCCATCCTGAAATATCAATAAGACCCTGAAGAACTCTTGGTGCATATGAAAAGCCAAATGATGTAAAGATCCCCATTATTGCAGCAGCAAAACCACGATGAGTTTCAAACCACCTCATAACCATCCCTCTGGAAACAAGAGTCAGAACACCTTGTCCGAAAAATCTTATTCCAAAAAAACCAATTACCATTAGCGCAAAAGCTATCGAAGTAGATGGAAGAGATGTCAAACTATGAATAAAACGAGTAATCCCTACGGATTGAGAGAGAAAGATCAGAAATAATCCCAGAAAAAAAGCAGAACCTGATGCAGCAACACGAGCTCCGAATTTATCATAAAACAATCCTGCTTTTGTCATTAGAAGAGAACTAATCAAAGTTCCTATCATATAAGCTGTTGAAATCTGGATTCTAGTCAGATTCAGATTGGAAATTAAATGATCTGTATATACAGAAACACCCATAGTCTGACCTGGGATGCTGAATAGAATGCCCAGAGAACCTGCAAAAAGAATTAACCATCCATAATAAACAGGACTTTTTTTAACAGAAAAGGGAAATGAACCCGGAATAAGATGATGCTTTTTATTTTTATCTGATTTTTTGATAGCACTACTCCCTGGAACAGGGATAACAACACATCTATTAAAAAATTACAAGAGAACGATCTTTTTATTAATAATTGTTTAAATATTAGAGGAAAAGAAGCTTTTAGTAGAATATCAGGCACTTCAATAAGATTGAAAACCTAGCTCTCTAAAGTTGCCACAAAATTAGCAAATCTTAAATCCTCATTCAATATATGGTTAATTATCCAATTTCCAAATACTGCAACAAGATCATTTCTGGATTCTTCAGTTTCAACAAAATGCTCAGATAGATTATTTAAATTTGAAATAAGATTTATATGAAGCTGTTTATGATCATCCAGAGCAGGATATTTAAATTCTGCCATTATTGCTTCTTCTGCCTTA
>DAOVSY010000535.1 GCA_030633365.1 Spirochaetaceae bacterium
ATTTAATGTTTCTTCTTTAGGTAGTTATGACCTTTTAAGAAAGGACTACAAAGAGTGGCAGATGGGTTCTGTAAAGCTTGGTATTGGATCTGTACTTCTCCCTGTAGAGGATTGGTCAGCAAAGGATCCTGAAATTGCAAGTGAATGTGACCGTTATCTTAAAGAACGAAAACTTGATGTACTGCTTTCTATGAATGCCTTTACTAACCCGGGATTTACCAGACAACTTGTAATCTATGTTCCTGATTCCAGTTTAAGAGATAAAACTGTTTCTTTTATGGAAGGTTCAGATTTAGGACTGGAAAAACTTGATATAAACTCATCTTCAGATAACTGTATATTTTATGATCAGAAGAATTTGGGAATTTCAAGAAAGAAACTGCAGCCACTTTTAAAGGAGTTTTTTGAAGGTTAAAGTTAGATTTATCCTAACCTTGCCATTATCTCTATAAAATCCTATCATTTGCTATCTGAACTTAAAGAGGCTAATGAATGAGTAGTGGTGAGTATAGGTTAAAAGAATCTATTAGTATTCTTTATGGAAATGATGAACTGCTTATCGTTAAGCAGTTTAAACGATATAAAAAATTATTAGATATGTTTTCGGCAAAATTTAATTCAGATGACATACATTATTTTAGTACCCCGGGCAGAACAGAGCTTGGGGGCAATCATACTGACCATAATAATGGACTTGTTCTTGCAGGTAGCATTAATTTAGATTCTATTGCTGTTGTTTCAAAGTCCATGGATAATAAAATAAAATTATTTTCTGAAGGATACGACCTCCCTTTTCTTGTAGATCTTAATTATCTGGAGCCAAACCCTGCAGAAAATGGAACTACCAATGCACTAATTAGAGGTGTTGCAGCACGTCTAAAACAATTAGGATATAGCATTGAAGGATTTAAAGCTTTTATCTCCAGTGATGTATTACCAGGTTCCGGTTTAAGTTCATCCGCATCTTTTGAAGTATTAATTGGATCTATTTTTAATGCCATGTTTAATGACAATAGTATAGCTCCTGAAATTCTTGCACAGGTAGGGCAGTTTGCTGAGAATAATTATCTGGGCAAACCCTGCGGTTTAATGGATCAGATGGCATGTGCTGTTGGTGGAATTATTTCTATTGATTTTAAGGACCCTGCAAAGCCTGTTTTTAATAAAGTTAATTTCAATTTTGATAAACAAAATTATAAACTTCTTGTTCTTGATACAGGAGGAAGCCATGCGGATCTTACAGATGATTATTCAGCTATACCAGCGGAAATGAAATCTGTAGCAGAGTTATTTGGAGTATCTGTACTTAGAGAGATCAACATTGAATCTTTTGTAGAAAAAATTCCTTATGTAAGAAAACAACTGGGAGACAGGGCTATATTAAGAGCATTGCATTTTTTACAGGAAAATGATCGTGTAGTGGAAGAAGTAAAGGCTTTGGAGTCTGGTGATTTTTCAGAGTTTCTTAAACTGGTTAAAGCTTCCGGTAATTCTTCTTTTAAGTGGCTCCAAAATATTTTTACAACAAAAAATATAAAAGAGCAAGGTGTAAGTTTAGCTCTGGCTCTAAGTGAGAAATATATTGAAGAGATTGGTCAGGGAGCCTGTCGTGTCCATGGAGGTGGTTTTGCCGGAACCATCCAGATTTTTTTACCGGATAATAAGGTAGAAGAATATAAAAATAAAATGGAAAAAATATTCGGAAAAAATAGCGTTCAGGTTTTGAATATCCGGCAAATTGGCTCAGTGTATTTAAATGGGCTGTAGAGACGCCCTATAGGGCTTCTGTACATATAATAATTATATTTTTTCTAGAGTATAGAAATTACGTATTAGTAAAATAGATAGAATGTTTTTCAGAAGATATAAATGGAAGATCTAATTTATGAGCAATCTGCTTTATTATTTTTTAAAAAGTTTATTTGTTTTTCCGGATCAAATATAAAATTATAAAATGCCTTTGTAGCAGGGGATAGTTCATGATTTTTATGGTAGATAACTTTGACATATCTATATAATGGGACATCTTCAATTTCTACAGGATGAAGCCATTTGGATTCAACTTCTTTTCTAATTTCCAAAGAACTAAAAAAGGCAATACCCAGATTATGTTCGACCATTGTTTTTATCATGGACATATTTTCTATTTCATAAGCAATAGTAAATGGAATAGAATATTG
>DAOVSY010000051.1 GCA_030633365.1 Spirochaetaceae bacterium
CCCATCTGTATCAGAACGTCGTATTCTGCCAAAGCCGGTACCTCCGTCCACTTCCCCCCAGTAAATCTTATCATTTACAGAATCATAGGCTATATCTGCCGGCCACCAGGTGGCAGTTGTCGATATTAAATCATAAGTTCCGGTCGAAGCATCTCCGTTTGATGTGTTTACTGAAGCTTTATAAATCATATGACTATTTCCTGCTGTCCAGAAGACGGTTCCACTATCAACATCCAATGCAATTCCTTCGGTACCTCCAGTATTGATGATAACATCCCGAACATTACTGCCGTCCATATCAGCACAACCAATTTTTTCGTCTCCACTGTCTGACCAGTATATCTTTCTATTATCTCCGTCAACAGCAATAGCCAATGGAGATGTCCCGGCTCCTGTATCTACAGCATTTTCTGCTTCCAGAGTTATATCGAGAACAGTTTTTCGGATTCTTTCATTATTTTGTTCTGTCCAGAACATACGCGGCATTTTGTTTGTAGTATCCTCAACCACTGAATATATAGCCTGTCTGCCTACCTCATCTCTAATGATGACATTTACATAATAGAAAACATTATCCATAAGACCGGTAACGATCTTCATATTTATGTCAGCTTCCCATGTCCCGGCATGGGTTCCATCCAATTCAGCATTGGCAACATTATCTACATCTGCACTGTCTGTAGAATAAACCACAAGATACTCGAGACCTTCTACAGGTGTTATATCATCAAGACCTTTATTCCATGAAACAGTAAGAGTTTCAGTACCCACACTATCAATTACCAGTCCCCCGCCAGCACTTGGATCAATAAGATCATTAGTAGTAGTAGCAGAAACACCATCATACAGAGCCGTATTACCAGCTTTATCGCGTACCAATACATTCATATAATAGGTGGAAAGGATCGAAAGCCCCGAAACATCACCTGATTCTATATCAGCTACCCAATCCAATCCCACTATTCCATTATTTTCAGCTTCTTTTACACTACCAATATTATCAGTAACAGAATATACAACTTTATATTCAAGATCTTCCTGATCGACCACATCATCCTTTGACTTTGACCAGGATAATGATACAGCAGTAGCTCGAGCTTCTTCAACAGTAATGGAACCACTCCCACCTGGAATTGGCGGGTTGGTTTCTTCTATTTCTATTTTATTGTCTAAACCCGTCGTTAAATTATTATTACAGGTAACAAAAAACAAAAGACCAAACCCAACGGCAATAACCGTTATCACTTTCACTATTCTTCCCATATCATCACCCCTTTGTATGAGCCCTGTCCAGAAGCCCTGCCGGAACCAGCCTGTGAAATATCCAGATACGAATAGCGCATAGCCAGGTCTGGACTTCTATCTTGTAATTTCTTGTAATAGATATCAGATTCAGTAAAATCCCCAAGCTCATTGTAGATACGTGATAACTGTAGAAGCATTAAACTATTATTGGGCTTTAAACCCTGAACTCTTTTATAATGGGAGAGAGCATTCTTAAGATCACCTTCCATAAAAAATATATTACCCAGATTTAAAAGAGCAGGAGAATATTCCTTTATTTTCAGGACCTGGTTAAAATACTCCCCGGCCTTATCCATACGACCGTACCGGGCATAGATAATACCCAGCCTGTTTAAAATTACATGCTTATTTGTACTTTGCTGCAGCTTATCTTCAAGTGCACTAGTCCGGGCAAACAGTTCCCTGTTTACAAATCTATCCATTTCTTTGGTATAAACCTCTATCACATCATTCATTGGACTGAAGGAGATATCCGTGGACTCACCTATATATCCTATAGGTTCGTAAATCTCCCAGGATTTATACATGGGATAGAGTTGTGCAGTATTCCGGGATAAATTATCCCTCCATTGAAGAGAACCGGTTTTCCAGGCTTCAAGAAAAGAAGAGTTAACCTTGGTTATCTCAATTGGCACCCATGCCCTGTCATCAAATATTATAATATCCTCAGGATCCTGAAATGTTTTTTTAACCTCCGAAGGTGGTAATTTCAAAGCAAAGGCCATAAAAATATGCCCGGGAATAGTTATAAAAGCAGTATCTATCCCCACCGCCTGGAGTATGGATGTGTATAAAATAGAAAGATCATCGCAATCACCGGATTTATAATGGAGAGTGTTCCTGGGAAACTGGATAAAATCCACAGCCATCTTGTTTTTCGAAAACTCAATAAAGGGCGTTGTAGGATCGACAACATAATTCATTCCATACACCCTCAAAGCCTCATGAAGAGCCATTGCCGTACTTAAATTTCCGTCTACAGTACTGCCGGATTCTTTTACCATATGGGCAATTGATTTAGCAATATCCAGGACCTCCGGATCTTTATAGGTTACATATGCTGCAACCTTACGATCATCATCCCAGATCATTGCATGACGATCGTGAAGACGGATTGATTCCGAATGCTCCACTGAGTATCGTTTGTTTTTTTGAGAATAGGACACAGTAACCTTACCGGATACTAAAGTAGCTTCAGTAATATCAAGCACTTTCTCTGCAAATAATGCAAACAAATCAATTTCGGCACTCTTACCACCCTGCAGTTTTACAGGTGCAGGACAGGTTGTGGGATTATCCATATATTTATCTATAAATAAAGTTACCTCAATATCATCCATAGTGGTCTCACCCACATTATGAATAGTTGCTTTTCCAATACTGTTGGTGCTGTAATACTTGTATAATACTGGAAAGACATTTATAAAATTAATGTTTTCAATTTTTATCTGACGTGAACTTAGAAATGTGAACTTATTGCTTATACCAATATTTACTCCGCTAAACAATGCTCCGCCGTCACCATCAGATAAGTACTTATAGTCAGCCTGAATACCAATATTATATGAAGGAGTTAAAGACCAGCCTACTCTGCCTCCGGAAGAAAAAAAGATATTACCGCCATCCGCATTTTCACTGTCTGCAATAACACCGTAATAGTATCCTGCAGATCCGAAAATATTAGCTGATATTTTTTTAAATTTTGGGAAATTAAGTGATAAACCACCCCCGGCTGCAAAAAAATTGCACCCATCACCAGTCCATATAGGCAGATAAGAAAAGCCAAGCCCCCCTCTGATACCCAGGAATGGTAAAAATGGAAACCGGTATTCACTATCGATACCTACAGCTCCTCCATTAGTAAAGTATGCTGAATCAGTTTTAAATGGCATCTCTATTCCGGGAGTTATAGAAACTGAAAAAATACCAGTTTTTTCTCCAAAAATATTTACTGAGAGTAAAAACAACAGAAAAACTACTAAAAACTTAATCTTCACCTGGTCCTCCAGATTCGAATTTATTTTATGTAATAAAAGCTGCAGAAAATTGAAAGTGATATTTGATGTCTGAGTAGGTGTACTGATTTTTAAAATAGTTGAACATAATGAATACTTCTCTTAAATACATATTAATTATAATATTATATTAATATTATAACATAGGATTCAATAAAATTAAAACTTAATTTTTTTTAGGTTTACAAGTAGAATATTAATAGTAAAACAGCAATCTTTTATAATATTTGGATTCTAGCGTCTGCTTGCAGCAGCGGCTCTTCTGGATCTGGATATTTTTTCCATTTTCATGTAGTAACCTGCCTGCTTTGCTACCTCTTCCATATCAGCCACTCTAATCTTATTATCCACAAGCTTAAATTTGGTATTTTGGAGAAGTTCCCTAAGCGGTGCATTACCTTCACCCTTTGAAAAACCAACCATATTTATAAGTTCTTTTGTTCCAAAGTCAAAAGAATATGCTTCATTGGTAATAGGAACCCTAAGTTTTTCCAGTTGAATCCAAAGAGCATGATACAATCGTCCAAGAGGATCACTTAACTCAGTATTGGCCAGTTGTTTATATATGAACCAGATTCTTTCAGATAACAATTGGGTTAAGCGGGTAATTATCTGAGGTTGCGCTGATACCATTCGTTTAAAATTTGCCTTATTTACAGCCAATAATACTGCATCATCATAAGCTATTGCAGATGCCGATCTTGGTTTATCTTCCAGAAGAGACATTTCTCCAAAAATATCACCAGGTTTAAGAAGAGCAAGCATAACTTCATTATCATTTACAATCTTGGTTATTTTTACACTTCCTTTCTGAATTATATACAATTCCTGTCCTGGCTGACTTTCTGAAAAAACCATAGTATCTTTAGGATAGCTACGTGTAAATTCCTCACTGCTTCCATCCAGAAAAACAGCCTTGGAGTATGGTTTAATTTTACCCATTCTTTCTCTGGCAATATTTATACTTGATCCGGAAGGACAGTACTTTATGTATTGATGATAGGCATAATAGGCATGATTATATTGACTCTGTCTTGCATAGTACTCTGCGACCTTAAAAAGATGATCTGGATTATCATTTGCAATACTTTTTAGGGTTATTCTGGTAAGAGCTTCATCTAAAAACCGCATTTTTTTACTAAACTGCTGAATAATCTTCATTGCAACAGGTGTATTCTTCTCAATAAGAAGGCCAAACTGATCCCGGTGAACAGAGATGAGCACAACATCAGTCATAGCCTGGGCTGTTTCTATATGACTATGAGAAGACATTGTTGAAACTACACCAAAAAAATCACCCGGAGAAAGAACATCACTTCCTTCTTCCTCTACAACCTTAACTTCTTTACTTATACGTACTGATCCCTGTCTTAAAATATAGAAAAAATCTGCTTTCTGCTTTCCTTCAACTATAATATAAGCGCCTTTTCGGAAATTTACTAAAGAAAGCTGCAAAGGATTAATCATAAACCACCCAAATAACTAAATTAAAATGTAGTACAAAAGTAATATTATACTTATATCAATCATAATACAAGAAGATAAAGATTGTATTATAATCTTCGGTGGATTCTTTCAAAGTCACTAGTATTTTACTTTTAATAATTTATTTCCACCAGTCTATAACCTGAATAGGACTCCAGACAGCTCTATAATCCCGTACATTTCCGGATGATTCTTCATAGATATCCTGAAAAGAGTAAAACCTATCTCTGGAATTAGTAATTCCATCCGGATTGATCTTTTTTAATTCTATATTTCCTCTTGAAAATGCAATATGCTGACTACCAATATTACCAAAATAGTACTCAATGTTACTTTCTCTTACTGGAAGGTCTGAAAGACTCATATTATCTCCCATGGCAGGGTCCACTGAAATCCAGCCAATTCCATTAATATAGATTTCAGACCACCAATGATTTACTGTTTGTTTATTTCCATAAACCATGAATCCTGCCACAGGCCTTGATGGAACTCCTGCATTTCTGGCTAAAGCAGTAAATAAAATTGCATACTCATAGGCATCTGCCTTCCTGTTTCCAAGACTTTCAATAACAGTACCAGATTCGGATATATTTACATAATCAAGTCTTCTAATTAGATACTGATATAATTTCTGAGCTTTTAAATATGGATTTTTTTCATTTCCCACTATTGAACGAACAACATCTCTTATTGTTTTATTATCTGTTGGAACCAGTTTATCTTCTCTTGTATAAAAACTTACCAACTTTCGCTCTTCATCATATTTCCCCTCAATTGAAGAAATATTTATATCTGTTTCTATTGCATATCTTTCAAACCAGTGAGTTTGATTTAAAAAATACTCATTCCAGGGTTGAAGGTTTTCCAAATTATACCTGTTAAGACCTTTGTAGTTCTCCCACATTGGTTCAGGTTCAAAAACAGATTCGACACTTCTATTGGAAAGACTTGCCTGAATAACAGGAGCCCAGATCTGAATACTGTTTTCAGGTTCAGCAATAACATTAGAAACAGTCACACCATATTGCAACTGATAACCCCTTTGCTGATTATACCTTTTTACTCCAAAGGGGTATGTAACTTCAAAATAAATGGAATTACTCATCCCCCTGTCTGTACTTATCTGTATATTGCCCGAAGTAGCTCCATCAGGAACATATACTGAAAGAGAATGATCGCTCCATTCAATGTAGTCGAAATCAAGTTCAGAACAAGCAACATTTTTACTGGCATCAGATGAAAAAAAACTAAAAAGAACAGTACTGGAGCCTCTTTCTGATCCAAGGTTTAGACCTTTAATATCAACACGATCCCCAACCATACCTTTTTCAGGAAAAATAGTTTCTAAATATGGTTCACCAGGACCAGCAGGACCGGAAACTATTACAGGGATATATTCCTTATTTGTAAATAGTAATCCATTACTCAGATTTTTTTGAGATTTAACAAAAATACGTCCGGATCCAACTTCATCAGGAACCCTTAGAATAATTTTTGTATCAGTCCATTCCAAATAACTTGATACTGTAGGCCTTATTCCGGCAATAATTACAAAGCCATCTTCTGAGTCATTCCCAAAATTATCGCCTCTAATTATAATATTCTCACCAGGAAAAGCTACCGAAGGATCAAGACTGTCAATTCTTGGATTACTGCCGGTTATAAATGATGAAACCAGATATATAACTGTCAAAATAATAAATATTCCGACAGGAAGGATTGCAGGATGTTGAATTTTTTTCATTTATTTTGATTTACCTGGATCTCCAGTTCAATATTATAAATTTTTGTATCCATTGATTTGAGTACACCTAAGGGGAAAAATAAGACACTCTCACCTAAAGAAACAGGAAGACTATTAATTGTACTGTAATGATTCATTTCTTCTGATTCAGAAGAACCAATCCAGACTTCCCCCTGTGATACAAGAAGTATTGTATTATCGTTTCGAATATATGGGGTTATATCTGTTATAACAAGAATATTAACTCCCTGAAGTTTAACTTTTACCGATTTACCACTTATAGTAATTCGACTCATCTCCGCATCCCAGATAGTTATTCCCTGTTCGTCGACTATTCTTGTAATTATTTCTATATTTAGCGCATTATTTTCAAGATATTTTAAGGCATCATTTATATCAACACCATAAACAATACTAATGGAAAAGAAGAGAATAAAAATAAAAAGAGATTTTTTTATCAAATTATCGACCGGCCAGGTATTCATTTTTTTTTCAGAAAACGAGGTTCACCCTGAATAACAAAGTCTGAAGAACTGGGCAGCTGAATAAAAAACTCCACAGGTTCATCATGAATATCAAAATAAGCCAATAGCTTTTCAACATTATCTACAGGTATATCCATTGGATACTTTTCAGAATCAATAGAATTATATCTTATAGAAAACAAATTATCATTTTGAGGAATTGCAAGGAAAATACTAACTCCCAGAACTGCAATAAAAATAAATGACAGGCTTATCTTTAAAGATGGAGATAGAACAAAAGCTCTATGCCAAAAATCAAGACCTTTAGCAGTGGAAGTTGAATGAGAAAGTCTTGTCCAAACTGCTTCCTTAGTAAAAGGATTAGTGCCTAAATCTGATTTTTTTAATTGATTTTTAATAGATTCAAAAGAATTTGCTTCATCTCTGCATCCACTGCACATCTTAAGATGCTCTTTTATAATTAAAAGTTGTGAATTATCCAGTTCACTATCGATATACGCCGAAAGAGTCTGTCTGTCAAAACACATTAAGATCTCCCAAATTTAACTTCTTTTCCAATAAAACCCTCGCTCTGTAAACACGTATTTTTACATTGTTTTCAGAAATATGTAAGATTTTTCCAATTTCTTTATAGTTTAACTCTCCATATTCCTTAAGAATTAAAACTGATCTATATTTAACAGGAAGATTATCCAGTGCTTCTTTAACCAGAGCAACAGTTTCCTCTTTTACAAGGTCATCCTGACTATCTTCCTGAACCTGGGGACCATCCTGTTTTATTTTGTCTACTGCACTTACTTCCCTGAATTTTCTTTTACGATAATTAAATGCCAGATTTTTTGCGACTCTTATCAGCCAATATCTACTCTCGTTAATATTGGAAATAGGAACACTTTTATTATAATATCGTATAAAAGCTTCCTGACAAAGGTCTTCTGCAATATTCCGGTCTCTTATTATGTTAAATACAACTTTAAAAAGAACCGGAAAAACCTCATCGTAAACATCCCGAAAAGTATACGATTGCTCTTCCCCTATGTCCATATAAACAACATTGAAAGAATTAAGTTACACATTTATTGACCACTCTGTTCCGGAAGGCGTATCTTTAATAGCAAATCCCTTTGAAAGAAGAAGATCCCGAAGTTCGTCTGCCTTTTTCCAGTCTTTTTCGGATCTTGCTCTATTTCTCAAATCAATAAGATTTTTAATCTCAGGATCAAGATCATCTTCTTTTTTTCCTTCAGGAACAGATAGATTTTCCAGATCAAAGCCAAGAATCCTGTCAAAATCATATACTACCAAAAGCTTATCTTCTGAACTCAATTTACTGTCTTTTAACATAAGCCAAAGATCTGCCAAAACCATAGGAGTATTAAGATCATTGGAAATATGATCCTGGAATTTAGCAATATATTCTCTTGCAAGATTACCTGCACTACCTGACGGTTGATTTTTAGTCTCTTTTTTAAGTTGGATAACTCTGTCAAAAAGGTTCTCTCTTGCAGATTTGGCAGAAGTAAGAGATTCTACTGTAAACTGAAGCTGTGATCGATAATGGCCGCCTAAGGAAAAATATCGATAATCCAGAGGATCAAACCCATCTTCAATTAAAGAATCCAGGGTAAGAAAATTGCCTTGAGATTTTGCCATTTTCCCTTTGTTCATTATAAGAAATTCGTTATGCATCCAGTAATTGACCCATTTTTTTCCGGTTGCAGCTTCTGATTGAGCAATTTCATTTGTATGATGTATGGAGATATGATCGATTCCTCCACAATGAATATCAAACTGATCACCAAGATATTTCATACTCATAGCAGAACATTCCAAATGCCAGCCTGGATATCCCCTTCCCCAGGGGCTGTCCCATTGCATTGCCTGATTCTCAAATTTTGAGTTTGTAAACCATAATACAAAATCATGTGCATTTCTTTTATTGGGGTCCACTGCAACCCTGGCTCCGGCAGTCAGGTCCTGACGATCTCTAAGAGCAAGTTTCCCATAATCAGGAAATTTATCTATATCAAAATAAACATTTCCAGCTGATTCATAGGTATACCCCTTACTCTCTAGTCTTTTTATTAAATCTATCATCTCTTTAATATGATCTGTTGCTTTAGGACTGACAGTTGGGCGAAGAATATTTAGATTATCTATATCATTAAAAAATGCTTCTGTAAAAAATTTAGAAATATCCCATACAGATTTACCTGATTCTCTGGAACTTTTTACCATTTTATCTTCACCGTCATCATTGTCATCTGTAAGATGGCCAACATCGGTAATATTAACTACATGATTAACTTTGTATCCTGCGTATTCCAATGTTCGACGAAGTATATCATCAAAAAGATAAGCTCTAAGATTCCCTATATGCGCATAATTATAGACAGTAGGGCCACAACAGTACATTTTTACTACACCATTTTCTATAGTATTAAAATTCTCTACAACCCTGCCCATGGTATTAAAAAAACGTAGTTTCACAAAAATCCCCTGTTAATAATTATTCTTTTCTCATATTATAAGTATGTGGAAAATAATGTACGTAATAAACTGGAAAAAATCAATATCAGAGGAAAAATCTTAAGAGATATTCCAATGTTTATGCATACTACATTTAAAACCGGCGGTAAGGCTGATTTTTATGCAGTTGCTGAATGTTATGAAGATATTATCAAACTACTCAATTTTGCTGAAATGTATTCTGTTCCTGTCTTTATTCTTGGAGGAGGAGCAAACATCCTTGTATCAGATAAAGGGATACGTGGATTAGTAATAGATATGAAAGATATATCAAAAATCAGTTTTAATAATAATAGATGTTCTGCCCAGGCAGGATTTTCTGTAAGTGATCTGGCAAAAGCTGCTGCAGAAAATGACCTGAGTGGCCTTGATTTTATATACGGTATGCCTGGAAGTGTTGGAGGGGCAGTCTGGATGAATGCCCGGTGCTATGATGTATCAATTTCTGATATTCTAATAAGTGTAGATTATCTTGATAATAATCTGGAAATTAAATCTCTAAAAGATACAGATTTAACTAAAAATTTTTCATACAAACATTCTCCATTCCAAAATTCCAGTAATGTAATTCTATCTGCAACTTTTAAACTTGAGAAAGGAAATAAGAAGAGTATTTGGAATAAAATGGAGCAGCATAAAAATGACAGAGAGAACAAAGGCCATTACAAATACCCAAGTGCAGGTTCAGTTTTTAAAAACAACAGATCTTTTGGAAAACCTACAGGGGCTATTATAGACTCTCTAGGACTAAAAGGTTACTCCAGAGGAGAAGCAGAAATAGCAAAATTCCACGGTAATATTATTGTTAATAAAGGACATGCCAGATCAGAAGATATTAGAAATATAATTAATTATACTCAAAAAGAAGTAGATAAAAAACTCGGACTAAAGCTGGAACCTGAAATTCAGTTTATTGGTGACTGGGGGCAGGTAGTATGAGTTCATGGATTGAACATCTAAGAGAATACGAAGAAATTTTGGAGCCCCTTAGATTAAGGGAATTACTGGAAGATATAGATATAGTTGAACTTACAGAAGAATGGCGTATATTATCAGACGAAGAAGAAACCCTTGTCTTTCTCCATCTTCCTATGGAAACAAAACTGGATCTTATTACAGAACTGACGGATCCTCAACAGGAAAGAATTCTTCACACTTTATCGGAGCAAAATAAAAAAGAACTGTTTAAAGAGATGGAACCCGATGACCTTGTTGATATTGTTCAAAGTGTAAATCCTGAAGTTCGGAACACAGTCTGGGAGAGCCTTAGTGATGAAGTAAAAAGAGAAACTCTTTTTCTCCTGCGATTTGATGAGGATGATGCAGCCGGCTTAATGAACCCCAGATATCTGGCTATAAGATCATCAATCAAAATATCTCAGGCCCTTGACTTTATTCGTAAAAATGCAGAAAAGGTTGAATTTTTATATAACATTTATGTTCTGGATAATCTTCAAAGGCTTATTGGTATAGTTTCTGTACAGGATATTTTATCTGCAGATGATGATAAACATATTTCCGAAATAATGGATGATAAAGTAATTTCGGTACGTGAAGATACAGACCAGGAAGAAGCGGTAAAAATTCTGGAAGCCAACGATTTAGTATCCTTGCCAGTTGTAGATCAGAACAATGTCCTTCTTGGAGACATTACCTTTGATGATGCTTTAGATGTTATTAGAGAAGAACAGACAGAAGATGTTTATAAAATGGGTGCTATGTCCGGAGAGGCAGAAAGCTACATGACAACTTCTATCTGGGGACTGGTTAAAAAAAGAGTCCCATGGCTGATTGTTCTGCTCCTGGTAGGAACAATAACAACTAATGTTCTTCATCATTATGAAGGGGTCATATTAAGTGCAGCATTTTTATTTATATTTATGCCTGTTATAACCCAGACAGGAGGAAATGCAGGGAGTCAATCCTCTACGCTGATGATTCGCGGTCTTGCCACTGGAGAAATTCAGTTTAGGGAGATTGGGGTTATTATGTTTAAGGAGCTTCTGGTTGGAATTATGATGGGTATTATTACAGGAGTAGTTATAATTTTGCGAAGTATTGTTCTGCCCCCTGGTATCGGAATTGATCAGGGACTTATTATAGGGTCCTCTCTAATTTTTGTTGTCCTTATAAGCAATATGATTGGGACTCTGGCTCCTCTTCTTATTCACAGAATGGGTTATGATCCTACTGTTATGTCCGGGCCGTTAATGGCAACTGTAATTGATGTTGCAGGGTTGTCAATATATTTTGAAATTGCACGGTTTTTTCTAAAGATATAGGGCGTTTTAATAATATATTTTTACGTTATCCTTGAAACCCTCTGTTGTTTTTATTTTAATATGGTATAATATCAGCATGATTAACCAAATGGATCGCAGTAAAATTATCATCTCAAATCATAAAGAAC
>DAOVSY010000496.1 GCA_030633365.1 Spirochaetaceae bacterium
AATGCCATCAACTCAGAGACAGAACGTATCTCTCAGAAGTTGGCACAGCGTATTAAAGAGCTAGCAGAACGGTATGAGACACCGTTGCCTCAAATAGGCACAAAAGTGAATGAGCTTGAAGTGTTGGTAAATGGACATCTTGAGAAGATGGGGTTTGCATGGAAGTAAGAGAGGGATATAAGCAGACTGAACTGGGGGTGATTCCAGAAGAATGGAAAGTAGTCTCTATAAAGAAGAAGTCTTGAATTTCTTTGCAATTTAATGGATTTTATATATATAAACAAGCATACAGAGTTAAACAGGAGAATATTATGGAGTGGAGAGCAAGCCATATTTTAATAAAAGAACGGGGTCAGGCACAGGAACTCTTAAGAAAAGTAAAACAAGGTGCGCCATTTGAAGCTGTAGCCAGAGACTTCTCAACCTGTCCAAGCAAATCAAAAGGTGGCGACCTGGGCTGGTTTGGCGAAGGGAAAATGGTTCCCCAATTTGAAACTGCTGTTAAGAGAATGGGAGTAGGTTCTGTAAGTGATCTTGTTCAGACTCAGTTTGGATTTCATATAATTAAGTTGACAGGGAAGAAGTAATTTATTGACCTTTATTCAAAAGGAATTGTTAACACAAACTCAGTCCCAGGATCATCTTCATTAAGTCCTGTATTAGTAATAAGTTTCCCATCAAGCTGTTTTACTAAAGATTCTATCATAAGAAAACCAAATGAATTAATATCTTTATAATTATTTGGTAAACCAATACCATCATCTTTAATTTCTAATTTTAAATGGTCCTTTAATTTATGAATATTAACTGTGATAAGGCCTCCATGAAGGCTTTTAAAAGCGTGGAGAATGGCATTGCTGATTATTTCATTTATTAAAATACCCAGGGATGAAGCTAAGTCTATTTTGATAACAATCTTTTCTGGAATGTTAAAGCTAATTTTAATCTTATTTATATCTATCTCATACAATTCATATACTACACCTATAAGATCATGAATATAACTTTCCAGGTCTACACTGGCAAAACCTTCTTCTTCTGACAGCCTTTCATGCATTAGAGTCATTGCATGAATTCTTAAAGCAATTTTTTGTTTAAAATCTTCAATATTTTCTGAAAACGAACTTGATATATTAATTAGACTTGAAATAATCTGCAGATTATTTCTTACTCTATGCTGAACCTCCTGAAGAAGAAGCCCTTTCTCTTTTAAAGATATTTCAAGCTGGTTATGATATTCTTTTTGTTTTGCAATATTACTTTCCAGATTACTATGGGAAGTTTCAAGTTCTTCCTGGTGTTTTAAATTTGCAAGTATATTTTTTTGTAATTCTCTATTTAAAATTTTAAATAAACTGATAAATGCTATACTCATTACAAAAAAGCCAAGAAATGGTGATATCCAATCTATTAAATCATCTGCAATTTGTCTTTGGTGGGAACTCATATCCAGATTACCATAAGAATAGAATGCTGCAATTATTCCAGTAGAAATAAAGGACACTGCAAATAATACAACTCCCATAGAAGCACTCACCAGCCAACAGGCAAGAATAATTGAGGCAAACAGATATAGGTAACCCATGCTTGCAAAACCAAAAAACCAAAGTTCCGAAATTCCAATAGAAAACAGACTAAGTAAAACAATTAAAACACGAAGAACTGATGAAACTTTTTTTATTAAATAAATCAGTAATACAAGTAAATATAAACTTACATACAATATAAAAAGAATCCAGTTTCCCTTACTGACAGGATCAATTGAAGCAAATGCAAGAGCAATTCCACCAATTATTAAAAATACAAAATATACACGATCCAGAACATCTTTTTTTAGTTTTAAAAGAGAGCCTTCTGTCAAAGGATATGATTTGTACTGATCTGCACTCAGAGGGAACCTCCAAACATGCTTTTATAGAAAAACATTTTTTACTCCAATTTTTTACAATGTATCTCATTTTCTACTATAAAAATACTATTTCTCTAAAATATTAACAATAGACTGGTGTAAAGCAAGATAAAATGGGCGACACAAAGTCGTCGGGAACCCATTCTTAGCCGAAAAAACCTATAATTAGTAATCCAGTATACTTTGCAATAGAAATGATGTAAATTAATTTAATAAATAATCTAAAACAGAGGTATTACAAATGGAAAATCAATCTAATAAGAACCTTATTGAACAAATTAAATCTATTACCGCAGATGAAAAAAAGCTTATTTTTAATTCTTTCACTAATGAAGAAGCCTGGGAGTTGGGATCAACATTGTATAAAGAAGCTAAAAATAGAAAAGCATCAGTTACAATAGATATACGAAAAGGAAAACAAATTCTTTTTCATTATGCAATGGAAGGTACCAGCCCGGATAATGACCGATGGATAGAAAGGAAGAGTAATACTGTACAATTTGTTCATAAAAGTTCATTTCTTGTTGGAAGAGAAAATATCCTTTCAGGAGAAACGTTGGAAAGCAGACAGTATCTGGATAGTAATTTCTATGCAGAACATGGTGGTTCTTTTCCTATAAATGTTAAG
>DAOVSY010000011.1 GCA_030633365.1 Spirochaetaceae bacterium
ATGAAAAAGAGCCAGATAAATAAATTGTAAAAATATACCAATTGCACTCATAATCCAGGCAGTGTCTGTGTAAGACAAGGATTTTGTTAAATAGGGACTGGTTACAAACGCAATTAGAAATGCAGAAATCCAGGCTGGAACTACCGAAACAATCCTTAGTCTGGATAAATTTTTCTTAAAAAATAAACCTGTAATTAGAAGAGCAATTGAAAGAATCATAAAAACAGAAGGAAGAATAGTTACAGGAACCTCAAAGAATAGTAAAATTATTAGAAAAACCAGAGTAATTTCAAGAAAAAATAAATCTACAAGTCTTCTTCTTTTATTTAAGAAAAACCATAAACCCATAACTGTAATTGCAGCAAACTCCAATAAATATTCTGCTTTGACTGTAACCAAAAGCATTGTATCTTTATGTATATCAAAAAACAAAAACCTTATAACAAAACTAATAAGAAAAAGATACCCACTATTAATTAAACCTTTTTTGAGTCTCTCAACCATATTTTCGCTTAGTTTCCCTGGTCTTAACATATTTGAAGAGAATAAAAATATAATTGCCATAAACAACCAGCTTAAGCCGGAGAAGAGAGATCCTGGTCCGTCAAAAATGAAAAAGGAAATAAATAATAGATGAATAGTTAAAAGATAAATACCAGGTATTCGTTTGTGTATGCCTTCCTGTTTCTTTAAAGAATAAGCTGTGAGAGAAAGAGAAATTGCAACTATCGGCAGAGAAAAAACCAACATAGGTAGGAAAGATGATTCAACTTCAAAAGCTATAAAAAGCATGGCAATAATAGTTTCTAAAACAATAAAAATTCCTATTCCAATTTTCATACCCAAATTTTTCAGACGAAATTTTACAAACAGTAGTGCTATAAATATTGGAGTAACAATGGTATCAGGTCCAAAGTAATCTGTACTAATATCACTGGCCAAAATAAGCAGATAGACACCAAGAACAAATAGAGGAATGGATGCTCCCTGAAGAAAGATATTTGCCTTATGTACTACAGTTAAAATCTTATTTTTAATACTTCCACCATCTACAGATAAATCTACATTATCTTTAGAAACATACAAAAGATAAGCTGACATAGATATGGCTGATAGAGTAAACAGCCCGGAATATACCCAAAATTCTGTTGAGCCATATTTTAAAAATTGTTCAAGTCCTGTAAATAAGAGAGCCAAAGCAGCAAGGGATGAAATTGAAAATGCTATTGTATGAACTAAATATTCTTTCTCCCTCCATATAATTATCAAAAACCCTAAAGATTCTATAAGAATTAAAAAAATTATCAGCATATTACTAAGATCAAACTCAATAAGAGAAACTACTGCAAGTAATATTATCAATTGAGATATTAGTGTATCTATTGCATAGAGCCATCCTATTTTCAATTTTTTTGCTCTTCCAGCCAGAAAAAACAACAATACACCGGAAATAAACAGTGGAATATATACAAAATTTGTTTCTGGAGAAAACTTAATTAAACCTACAGAGAGAAATAACCAGTTTACTAAATGAACTACCAAAGGAGTTACTTTAAAGTCTGAATCAGCATAGATCCTTCTATAATGAATAAAAAGTGTAATAAAACTTGTTACAACTATTACAGACAATGCAGAAATATTATAAAAATCATTACCTGGATCAACATTGAATCCCCAGAATATTATAAATCCAAAATAGAACAGTGAAGAAATAAGATGATGAATATCCCATTTTTTCCTGAAAGAAATAGCAATTCCGGAAAAAGTAACAACTGTAGCAACTATAAGAGTTACTACCGATTGTGGAGCAATGGAAACTGCAACAATTCCCAATACAATATGAAGTGAAGAAAAAACCTGCTTTTTACCTATAAAAGCCAATGTAGTATTAACAAAAATACCAGAAATAAGCATTACTAAAGCCATTAAGGGTGATTCAATCCACTGAATACCAGGAATTCCTCCTGCACCTAAAGCAGCAAAAAGATATACTGCAGCTCCTGCACTCCTTAGCCAAATTGAAAGAGATTGAAATTTTTCATATCTCCCTGCAAAAACAGATGCTCCACCAATTAGCATAGCTGATCCAACAATCAACCAAAACCTGAAAATTGGAGATATCCTTGTAGATGCCCAAATACCAAAGAAACTGATTCCTGCAACCAGGATTACAACAGCTATAACAGCTATCCAGCTTTCAATAAATACATGTTCGAATTTTTTAAATAAAATTAATACTTTTCGTTTATCGATTTTATTATCAGATACAGGAGATTTCAACGATTCTTGTTTTAAATGCTGTAGAACAGGTTCTGATGGTTTCAATTGTATGTCTTCTGTAGGGGAGGGTTTTAAACCCTCCCCTACAGAAGACATTTCAATATCAGATATACGTTTTTTTAAATAAACAATATCCTTTTTGACCTTTCTATATGAAAAAAAATGAATGATTATAAAAATGATGACTATTACTGATAGTATTTCCATTAGATAAAGTGTACTGCAAAATTAAAAGTTTGTCTCTACAACAATTATTATTGAGTATATGCAGCTTTTAAAACTTTTATATTTACATCGTTATGTTTTCTGTTTCTTGCAGAAATTGCAACATCCAGTGCTTTTATTACAGAATCAAGACTTGCGATCTCCGGCTTAAGAGCAATAAGCTTTCCTATAGCAGCCATATTAGCTGCCCTGGTACTCCCTTCTGCTTCAGATATATCATTTGCCTTAAGATCAACAACTGTAATATCAGTTCTTTCAGGTTTTCGATCAATTAGTGAACTGTTATATATTAAAAGACCACCTGGTTTTACCATTGGCTCAAATTTTGTGAGTGATGGAGTATTCATAACCAAAACAATAGTGGGTTTTGGAACAGTAGGGCTGCCAATTTCTTTACTTGATATTACAACAGAACAGTTGGCTGTTCCACCTCTCATTTCGGCACCATAACTTGGAATATGGGACACATATTTATTCTCATTCATAGCGGCAATACATAACAACTTACCTGCCATTATTACTCCCTGACCTCCAAATCCAGCAATAATCATTCTTTCATGCATACGATATATCTCCTGTTAAAAATTTTTGCGCTATTTCCCTGGCGCAAAAATATTAGCTACTTATCTCGAAAATTTCCTAATGGATAGTAAGGAACCATTACTTCACCAACCCAATCAGCTGCTTCCTGAGGTTTCATTCCCCAGTTTGTAGGACATGTTGAAAGAACCTCAATAAAAGAATATCCACGGCCTTCTATCTGATTTTTTATTCCTTTTTTAATTGCCTTTTTAGTTTTGAGAGTACTTTTAAAGTCATGAATTGAGCATCTCTCAATAAAAACAGGAGCCTCGAGACTGTTTAAAAGTTCACAACCACGAATGGGATATCCAACATCCATAGGATCTCTTCCTGTAGGTGTAGTTGCAGTTACCTGGCCGGGCATAGTAGTAGGAGCCATTTGTCCGCCTGTCATACCATATATTGCGTTATTTATAAAAATAGTTGTAAAATTTTCACCTCTGTTGGCAGCATGAATTGTTTCTGCAGTACCAATAGCAAGAAGATCTCCATCTCCCTGATAGGAAATAACTATATTTTCCGGGTTAACACGCTTCAAACCAGTTGCTACTGCAGGTGCTCTTCCATGGGCAGATTCACATCCATCCATATTCATATAATCATAGATTAAAACAGAACATCCAACAGGAGCTACTACTATAGTTTTTTCCCTGACTCCAAACTCATCAAGAACTTCTGCAAGAAGCTTGTGAACAATACCATGACCACAACCAGGACAGTAATGTGTAGGTGTATCTACAAGTGATTCAGGTCTGTCATATACATATTTATAATCTTTAGTCTTAGTTTCCATAAGCTTTTACCCTCTTCTTGATTTCATCTATTTCAGGAAGCATTCCACCGGACCTACCATAAAAATCAACAATTTCCGGTTTTTTAACTGATAATTTTACATCCTCTATCATCTGTCCCAGACTCATTTCAACTGTTAGAATTCTTTTGGCATTAACAGATGCTTCCTGCAAAGCTTTCCCAGGAAAAGGCCAGGCTGTAATAAGTCTGAACAAACCAACCTTTAAACCTTCTTCACGCAATTGATTAACAGCCTCACGACATATCCTTGAACTTGTACCATAGGCCACAATAAGAAAATCAGCATCATCAGTAAGATAAGATTCGTGTCTGCATTCATTTTTAGTAATTTCCTGATATGTTTTTTCCAGGGATAAATTCATTTCTTCCAAAACATGATCCGGAACCAGTTTTAAAGAAGCTACTTTATTAGGGGATCTTCCCTTTGCACCAGTCAGTGCCCAGGGTTTCTCAAAACTTTTACCAGTTGGTTTAGGAAGGGTTAAAGCTTCTGATATTTGACCAAGATATCCATCACCAAGTATTAAAACTGTTATTCTATATTCATCAGCAAGATCAAAAGCCAAAACTGTAAGTTCGGCCATCTCCTGAACACTGGCAGGTGTAAGAACTATATGCCTGTAGTCACCATTACCTCCACCCCGGGTAGCCTGAAAATAATCTCCCTGGGCACCTGCAATATTACCTAAACCAGGACCACCTCTCATAATATTTACAACAACACATGGAAGTTTTGCACCTGCAAGATATGACAGACCTTCCTGTTTCAAACTCATGCCGGGAGAACTGGTAGAAGTCATAACTCTGGCTCCAGCTGCTGCAGCACCAAAAACCATATTTATAGCTGCTATTTCACTTTCAGCCTGAAGAAAGGTCCCTCCTACCTCAGGGAGCCTTCTGGACATGTATGAAGGTATTTCATTCTGTGGTGTAATTGGATAACCGAAATAAAACCTGCAGCCAGCAATAATAGCTGCTTCTCCAAGAGCTTCATTTCCTTTCATTAATATTTGATTACTCATATCTTTATCCTTGTTCGTATTTAATAACTTTAATAACCATATCAGGACAAATTATCGCACAGGCCCTGCATACAGTACACTTTTCTTCATCAATGCAGACTGAATATTGTACACCCTGCTTATTAAATGTTTTAGACATAGACATTATGTTTACAGGACAAACTGCATTGCATAACTCACAACCCTTACATTTGTCCGTATCTATTATTGGCTTTCCCCGCATAAGGTATCTCCTTTGGTTGCATAGGCGAGCAGGAACGAAGTTCCGACCAGCCTTACCATTCATTCTGTTCAATATATGATACACTGTTTTATTATATAAAACAAATTCTTTTTTTAACTATTTATTACAAAGATAAGTCTACTGTTTTTTACCAGTATATACCATGTAAAATTTAACAAGCTTTTTGCGCCATATCACATTTTCTACTTAAATAATACTTTTTCTCTAATATATTAGCTATAACCTGGCGAAAAAAGCCTCTAACTATCTATGTAATAAATCTAAGTACTGGTGTATAGTCAACAAAGAACTTTACTATCAGGATTTATTTAGTGGATAACTTAAATTACAGATTTTTTGCAAACTGCCCTAAAAATATGGGGGAGCTGTCTGCTAAAGAAATAAAAGATCTGGGTGGCACAGATATTAAAACAGCTCCAGCTGGAGTTTCTTTTTCCGGAAGCCTGAAAACAGCATACAATATGCTTATATGGTCAAGAATATCCGGAAGGATTTTTCTTGAACTTTCAACATTTGATGCAGATAATCCGGATAGTATCTATACAAATGCAGGTAAAATTGATTGGCAAAAGGAAATGGGAATAACAACTACCTTTTCTATTAGTTGTGATCTTATTAAAAGCACTGTTGTTAATCATCCCAATTTTGCAAGTCAACGTGTTAAAGATGCTATTGTAGATCAGTTTAGAACCAGTACAGGGGACAGACCATCTGTAGATTCAGACAACCCTGATTTAAGAATTCATCTGCTGTTAAAATATAATATAGGAACTATTAGTATCGAACTCTCGGTCAACAGCCTGCATAAAAGAGGTTATAGAAAATCCGGAGGACCTGCCACTCTTAAAGAAAATCTGGCTGCAGCCCTGCTTATTAGAAGTGGATGGCCGGATATTGCAAGTAGGGGTGGTTCTTTTTTGGACTTTTTTTGTGGAACTGGTACCCTGGTTATAGAAGCAGCACTTATTGCAGGTGATATTGCACCAGCTCTTGTAAGTGGATCAAACGGACCTGTTGGTTGGGTAAAACACAACAAAATATTATGGGAAGATCTTATTAAAGAAGCAGAAGAAAGAAAAACTATTGGCATAGAAAAAATACCTGCAATTGTAGGCTGGGATAAAAATAAAACTGCAGTAACATCAGCAATCTTTAATGTAGAACAAGCAGGACTTACACACCAAGTTCATATTGAAAAAAGAGATATAGAAAGATATGATAAATATAATGCAGAACCTGGGCTGATAGTTTCAAATCCCCCATACGGAGAACGTTTGGGAGAAATTGAAGAACTGTTTCCCTTGTATCAAACCATCGGGAAGCGACTTACAGAAGATTTTAAAGGTTGGAAAGCAGCAATTTTATCCGGGAATGAACAATTATCCAGATCTATTGGATTAAAACCGGATAAGGTAAACAATGTTCTTAATGGTAAAATAGAATGTACTTTGGCAACTTACAGTATTTATTCAGAAAAAGAGCGCAATAAGATAAAGGAAGAAATACAAAAGAAAAATAAAGAAAAAAAACCTCTGTCTCCCGGGGCAGAAATGTTTTCAAACAGATTAAAAAAGAATCTAAAAAAATTAAAAAAATGGTCTACAAAAAATAATGTCTCATGCTATCGTATTTATGATGCTGATATGCCGGAATACTCAGCTGCCATAGACCTTTATGAAGGTAAATGGGTAAATGTTCAGGAGTATGCAGCACCTGCAGAAATAGAAATAGAAAAAAAGAACAGACATATACAGGAAATTCTTGAAGGACTTATTTTTACACTCGATCTCCACAAGAAACAGATTTTCATGAAAACCCGTAGACGTCAATCAGGATCAAGTCAGTATGAAAGATTATCGGTAAAAGATGAAAAACAGACAATAAGCGAAAATGGTCATAAATTTCTTACTAATTTTTCTGATTATCTGGACACTGGAATATTTCTTGATCATAGAATAACCAGAGAACTAATTGGGAAGTTGGCAAAAAATACTGACTTTCTAAATTTGTTTTCTTATACAGGAACAGCAACAGTCTATGCAGCTGACGGTGGAGCAAAGTCAACAACTTCTGTGGATAATTCAAAAACCTATACCGGGTGGGCAAAAGAAAACATGGAATTAAATAGATTTAAAGGAAATAATCACCATTTTATTAAGGATGACTGTTTTAGCTGGTTAAATAGTGCAAAAAATACTTATGATCTCATTTTTCTGGATCCTCCAACCTTTTCAAATTCAAAGGGTTCGGAAAGAACTCTTGATATTCAGCGTGATCACAGCAGTCTCATAAATAGCTGTATAAAAATACTCAAGCAAAATGGAACACTTATTTTTTCTACTAATTTTAGAAAATTTAAACTTGATGAAGAACTATTTAGTAAATTTGAAATAAAGAATATAACTAATGAAACAATTCCATTGGATTTTGAAAGAAATAAAAAAATCCACTTTTGCTGGATAATAAAAAGGAAAAATAATGAATGATGATAAAACAAACCAACCAAAACTTGCAGTTCTAATTGATGCGGATAACACACCTGCAAGAATTGTAAACGGACTGTTGGCAGAAATTGCAAAATTTGGAATAGCCAGTGTAAAAAGAATTTACGGAGACTGGACTAATCCCCATTTAAAAGGATGGAAAGAATCTCTTCTTGAGTATTCCATAATACCTATCCAACAATTTGGATATACAGTAGGTAAAAATGCAACAGATAGTGCAATGATAATTGATGCAATGGACCTTCTTTATACAGAAAAATTTGATGGATTTTGTATAGTCTCCAGTGACAGTGATTTTACCAGTCTTGCTGCGAGAATTAGAGAAGAAGGCTTAATTGTTTATGGGTTCGGTGAAGTAAAAACTCCAAGACCCTTTGTAGCAGCCTGTGATAAATTTATCTATACAGAAATTTTAAGGGAAGACGACAATAGCGAACAACCTCAGAGCAGAAAATCTACTGCAATTTTAAAACAGGATACAAAACTTGTTTCTTTGCTAAGAAATGCAGTTGAGGATTCTACAGATGATACAGGTTGGGCTTATCTGGGAAATGTCGGTCAAAATATTGCAAAAAGAGATCCTGCTTTTGACTCCAGAAATTATGGTCAAAAGAAATTAGGAGAATTACTGGATGCAACAGATCTTTTTATAAAAGAAGAAAGAGTGTTAAATAACTCTCCGGGAAAACTACTTTATTACATGGATAAAAGGAAAAAAAGATAAGCCAGGATAATTAGTCTTTTTCAACTTTTACAGGGGTATTGGAATCCTGTCTGTTCCAGTTAATAAGAACAAATACAATACACCCAATTGTTGAAAAGAAAATTAATACATGGGCAATTGACATTGCTGTATCTGTAGGGTTCATAATTTTTTAACTCCTAGAATAATTTAATCTACTATATCATACTAATTGTCGGACGGGAACCCGAAATATGTTAATTATTTATCAGTTTTAATTATTTAAAATTATGTTTATAATTAAAATATGGATAATTTAACAGGTAGAACAGCTTTAATAACAGGTGCATCAAAAAGACTTGGAAGAACTACAGCATTAACACTTGCTGATAATGGTATTAATACAATAATTCACTATAATAAATCTGAGCAGGATGCTGTTGAAACAGTAACCCTTTCAGAAGAAAAAGGTGTTGTATCTAAAAAAATACAATATGATTTTAAAGATATTACTGGGATAAATGATTTTCTGAATGAAGCAAAAACTATTACTGGAAAAATTGACTTTTTAATAAACTCAGCATCAATTTATCCGGAAGATAATCTGGAATCTTTATCTGAAATCAGTCTAAATAATACCATAAATTTAAACAGCCTGGCTCCGTTTATTCTAGCCAGAGAGTTTAAAAAAATCTGTTCCAATGGAGCAATTATTAATTTTCTGGATGCAAGAATAACAGATTACGAGCCAAATCATATTAGTTATCAGCTTAGTAAACAGATGCTTTTTAATTTAACAAAAATGATGAGTTTGGAGTTTGCTCCTGGAATTAGAGTAAATGCTGTTGCTCCAGGTATAATTATACCAGATAATATACAAGATGAAAAATCTTTAATTCGTTTAAAGGAAGGTAATCCCCTAAAACGAATAGGCACCCCGGCCGAAGTCAGCAGTACTGCTTTATTTTTACTTCAGAATGAGTTTATTACAGGTCAGGTAATATATGTGGATGGAGGACGTAACTTAAAAGGGAATGTCTATGGTTATTAAGAAAGAAATGTATCAGGATTTATTTAGTTTAAAACTAATACTTATAACCAGAAGACTTTCCATTTCTTCTCCATTTACTGTTCCAGGTTGAAAATAGGAAGACATAACTGTATCCAATGCCGCATTATCAAGATCTTTATGACCTGAAGAATCTGTTATATAACAAGATACAGGTTCACCATATTTAGAAATAATTACATTCATAATAACAATACCTTCAAGGCCCTTTTTTCTGGCTCTAAAGGGATATTCCGGTTCTATACTTCCAAGGGGGATTGGTTCAGTGACTAATGCTGTTTTTTCTCCAACCTCAGTTCCGGCAGATATCATAGAATTATTAGTAGGTGTTATCCGTTCTTTAAGATTATTTGTGATGTTATTATCTGATACTAATTCTGATAGGTATGTATCTTTTAATGTTTCAACCGGCAATTTTTTCTCCAAATATACAGGAGCTTTTGAGGATATATTTTCCAATAGCTGATTTTGAATATTATTTTCTACTTCCATTTCTACAGATGAAACAGAATTAGAAAGAGTACTTATGGAAACTATAGTAACAGTCCGGGGTTCGGACTTTGGGAAGGACTCTCTCTTATTGGAGAATGCCAGTTCGAACCCCAGGAAACCAGCGATGTGTAGCAGAATAGAGCTCCACACTGCAATTGTTAAAGTACTTTGAGTTTTTAATATACCCACTTTATCCCTGTTTCAAATGTTCTGCCGGGCATTGGATACCAACCTCCATAAAATACCCATACCGGCGTGCGGTTATTGAGTATATTATCTGCACTTGCATACCATGAGATATCATCCATAACCTTCCAATCAATACGCATATTCCATTCAATACGACCCGGTATTTTTTCCTGTGCATTGTCATTATCGCCGCCATTATAATAAGAAGATGTATATCTGGCGTCCGTAGATATTGAGATAGATTCTAGAGGTGTTACTGAAACAGAACTATAAATGGTATGCTCAGGAACCAATGGTATTATTTTACCTGTCTCAGTAAACTCTGCATGGTCATATGCATAACCGATATTCATACTAATAATTCCTTTGGAATATCCTGATTCAACTGAAGCTCCATAGTGAATAGTTGAACCCGCATTGACATTAGTAGAACCATCCCACATTATTTCATTATCCAGACTAATCAAGTAAGGAGAAATGGTTATACTAAAATTATCGATTGTATAGTCAATAGAAAAATTGTAATTGTTCCCTACTTCCGGTTTTAGATTAGTATTTACCGTAGAGTACCATTCATACTGTTCCTCAAAAAATGGATACCTAAAAACTCTACCATATCTAAGACTTGCCCTTAATTCAGGAGTAATACTCCATACTCCACCCATATCATAAACAAGCTCAGTATGAGTAATTCCGGGACTGGTATTCATATCAGAATAATTATATCGTAATCCACCATCAAAAATAAATAAATCAAGATAATTCGCCTTTGCTCTTGCCCATGCAGCTGTATCTATCCTTATTACATCTGTTTCAGAAGTTTGCGTTGTCCTGTCTGCACTATCAAATTTAGTAACAGATAAATTGTTATGTTTAAAATCGAGACCACCCACAGGAGTAATCTCAACAGAGTTCCCAATATAAAATGAGGAGCTTGCCTTAATACCTGCTGCAGTTGTAGCAATATTTGTATCAGAATAAATACCCCATGAAGTCATATCGGTACTATAGTTTAGGACAGAATAGTAGATAGGAAATGTTAAATCAACAGCACCTGCTGTAATATCAAAGGAACCATTTACACCATAGTTTGTTGAGATTCCTTCATCTTCCTGATTATTAGCTATATCTGGATCAGAGTCAAATTGGGCTTCTGATAAACTACCTGGTAGTTGATACTCACTGTTTGAATAATAACCTCCGACCTTTAATTCAATTCCTGCAAAATTATAAAAAGAATCTATATTTGTACTTAAAATAGTATAATCTGATCTATCTCTGGTAGGATTATTATCAATCCTGTTTAAACCAAGGGCAACACCGCTAGTTTCGTTCCCATAAGAAACAAAGACTGATTGATTATTTGTAAGTGTATCTGCAACAGATGCAGATACAGTCGCTGTTAAACCTTCCGGTTGTTTTGTAATAATGTTTATAACACCGGCAACTGCCTGGTCCCCATATTGAGATGACATAGAGCCTTTCACAATCTCAATTCGGCTTACACTTGCAAGGGGAATAGAATTCCAGTCAAAAGAAGCCATATCAGGTCTGTTTACAGGCCTCCCATTAATAAGTATAAGAGTTCTTCCAAAACCACCATCACCAAAGCCACCCATACTTATAGATTGCTTGGCTGGAGATAATTCCCTTACAGAAATATCAGGAATTGTTTTTAAAACATCCAGAACTGTTGTCTTTTTGTCAATTTCTTCTTCCGGAATTACCCGGACATAGGCGGGTGTAGTTTTTGAATCTTCTTCGATTCTTGATGCAGTAACAATAATTTCCACATCAGCAAATGCAGCTGTCAACACAAAGGTCAACAAAATAATAATAATAATACGTTTCACGAACGTACCTCCACAGTAAATATTTTAAGTCTGTCGAGTATACTGACTCCCGGTGCTAAACACTCCGCCTTCCCGTTAAGTGGCATATGAAGTGTCCGTCGCCGGATACAGTTGGTAGAGGACAGTCACGGTTTTTCACCGTGTTCCTCGAAAGACTCAATGAATCATCTGATAACTTTATAGTTATCAGATGGTTCAGCTATGTTAATGAGATATTAACTGATTTTCGGGGAAAGAGTCAAACTTTTTTTTACACTTATTTTTCGCATAGTGTGAAAAAAAAGAACCAGTGCTGCTGTCCAGTTTACAGCTACAATTCCCCACCAAATTCCAGCTATCCCAAATCCAAGAGTAAAAGCAAAAAGATTGAAAAATATAAAAGGTGCTGGGACCTGTCTGTAAATACCGGTCCATAGTATCATTCCCGGTTTTTTTATTCCCTGAAGCACAGAACCACATTGATACAGAAGAATGTAACTATAAAACGCAACCAGTTGAATTCTTAAATAAAGTGCTCCAATTCTAAGAACTTCAGTATTATCTGTAAAAATTCTTAATATAGGTTTCGCAAAAATAACAACTGGGATCATTACTACTACAAAAAGAACGATGCCCATCATCAGTGTTTTAATAAATCCCTCTCTAATCCTCTCAATTTTCCCTGCTCCATTATTTTGACCGGCAATTGAAGCTAAAGCAGTGTTTAATCCAATTGTAGGAATAAGAGCAATCTGCTCAATACGAATTGCAGCTCCATATGCAGCAATGGCATTCTCACCAAATCTGGAGATATAATAAGTAATAACAAAAACTCCTGCAGCCATAATTATCATATTTAATGTGGCTGGTGCTGCCTGCTCAATTATTTCTTTAATTTCCTTCCATTTAGGAATAAGATTCTCTTTGCTTATATTTTTTATTATTCCCAGTTTTGCTATACATCCTGAAAGATAAATAACACTGGCTACCTGGACCAGAACAGTTGCAAGTGCAATACCGGGGATTCCCATAGCGGGAATGATTATAACACCATTTATAGTCAGACCAAACATTAATAGGGGATCCAAAAGTATATTTACAATAAATCCAACAATAAGTGTTTTGCTAAAGCTCCTGGTATCACCAGCAGCTACAAGAACCCCATTAATTATGAAATTCAGTATAAAGAAGAGTGAACCCAATATTATGACACTGGTATACTCCCCTGCGAATTTAAGCAAATCACCTTCAGCATTAAACAGACTGAAAATTGGGTTCATAGAAAAATACATAATTATTGATGCCAAAATAGAGAAGAAAATTCCCAGCATAATTGATTGGATAAAATATTCTTTTACTTTTTCTTTCTCTCCCTTCCCATAGAGGTTAGAGATAATTCCAGTTACTCCAGCACCTATTCCCGATCCAAAAGAAAGAATTACAATATAAACAGGAAAAGCAAGAGAAAGTGCAGCCAGTGCAGATGTACTGGATTTACCTGCCCAGAAAGTATCGGTAAAATTATACATTGTATTAAAAAAGTACCCTATACTTGCAGGTACTGCCATAGTCATTATGTGTTTATAAATTGATCCACTTGTTAAATCCAGAACAGGTTTTTCCATTTTCCCCTCCATACATGACTATTATACTAATATTTAAAAATAATAGCGAACTTTATTATAAAATATTTGACCTTTATCTACTATAGACTTAAGTTATATTACAATTTTAGTAATCTTTATATAATACGGAGGGTATTATGAATTCAAAAATTTTCAAGAATAACATGTACAAACACAAACAGAGGATCTTTGGAATAGCTGCAATTCTTATACTAATTATAATTACTGCTGCATGTACAGCTAATACAGATACAAAAACAGAGGGTACAGTCACTGATACTGGTAAATCCACCCTGCAGACAATACTGGAAAGAGGGACCATTAGAGTTGGTACCACAGGAGACTTCAACCCCATGAGCTTCAAAGACCCTGGTACAGGTGAATATACCGGTCATGATATTGAAATGGTAAAACAACTGGCTGTAGATATAGGTGTTGAAGTTGATTGGATTGCAACAGACTGGAAGAATCTGGTAAGCGGAGTAGCTGCAGGCAAATATGATATAACCACCGGTGCATCCTACAGCATGGGCAGAGCAAAAACAGCTGGTTATACTCTACCTGTTGTCAATGTGGGAACAGTACCTTTAACCTTGAAAAAGAATGAAGGCCGCTTTAGTACCTGGAGTGACCTGAATAAACCTGATGTTTCAGTGGCTGTGACTCTGGGAACAATATTTCAGGAACAGGCTCTTTCTCTTTTTCCTGATGCACAAATAGTATCAGTTGAATCCCCGGCACGGGATTTCCAGGAAGTACTGGCAGGAAGAACTGATGTTTCAATTACAAGTACTTTTGAAGCATCCCAACTGATCAAAACTTATCCGGAACTAATGATAATTCCAGTTGATGAACCTAAGTTTTCAAATGGTATTGGACTTCTGGCTCCACAAAACGACCAGGTATTTATAAACTATTTAAATGTATGGATAATAATGAAAACTAAAAGCGGTTATCTTCAGGAACTTGAAGATAAGTGGCTTGCTTTAAAATGATAATAAAGAAACTTATTCGATTAAAGTTGATTTTTATAATAACCGTTGTCGGCTTGTTAACTTCCTGTGGAACAGGAAGTTACAGCTGGGGATGGTTTGCTGTATCCCCGGCAACAATGGTGGGACAACGAAATTTGTCATTTCTTATAAAAGGACTTGTACCCACACTTACAGTATCACTAATTTCCATTGCTATATCAGTTTCTCTTGGACTTATACTTGCACTGTTCGGATTATCCAAAAATAAATTACTAAATCGTGTTCACAGAATCTGGGTAGAACTCTTTAGATCTGTTCCTGTACTGGTAATGCTGTTGTGGGTATATTATGGACTTCCAATTTCTACAGGCCTTGATCTGGGAATTATGGCAGCAGCTATAATATCTCTGGCTTTAACAGACAGTGCATTTGAAGCTGAAATATTTAGAGCAGGAATTAAATCTATTCCAAAAAGCCAACATGAAGCAGCCAGAATTATGGGCTGCAATGAATTCCAAGTACTTAGACATGTAATATTACCTCAAACTATTCGAAATATACTGCCTCCCCTGGTAAATCAGTTTGCCTATATGTTAAAGATCTCTTCCATAGCCTCTGTCATTGGTTTAGGCGAACTTACACGTAAGGCAAATGAACTTACAGTTATTGAATACAGGCCTTTGGAAATTTATACAATTTTGATTATTGAGTATCTTGTTCTAATATTGGTGGTCTCATTTTTTGCCAGAAAGATTGAAGAGAAGTTGGATATGGGGAGGGAGGAATAGAGGACTGGATGCTGGTATATCTATATTAACCAGCTTAGAAATTCCTTTGTGTTTGAAATAACCGCTCTGCTTCTTTCCTCGTTTCGATCATCATCATAAATCAGGATTTTTCTGAGGGGTTCTTGATGTATTCACCAAAATAATCCAATCCCTTGAAAAAATCCCTCCGTATTGTACCTGCCGCTTTAATCTCAATAGGAATGATAGTAACAACAAGATTATCAACTTTACCAATGTATACATCATATCCCCTTATTATCAATAACTGCATCTACATAATCGTGAATTTCTAATATAAGAGCCTTTCTTAATATCTGCTCATGGGCAGTCAAAACATTCAGAGAATCTAAAAGATTATTAATTATTTTAATACGTACAAATCAATTACTATATGAACTTCCCGTATTCAATCTATATAAACCTTCTATTTGTTGATAAAGGATAAAAAGTAGGCTAATTAATTATGTAATAAGAAGATACAATATATATACTCTGGGGGTCTGCTGACAAAAGTTGAGACAAGTCAAGTGTTCTTAAAAAAATCTCTTTCTTTTTCTTCCAGTTTTTTCATGATAACTTTAAATTCTTCAAAACTTAATTGACTGGATTTAGTATTGTTTTTATCATCCAGTATTTTTCTCATATTATTTAATGCGTTATACCGCATCCATTCCCCGGATTCACTCAAATTTGAATCAAGTATCTGATCCCAAAATCTTAGAATTCGTGGTAAAGGCATTGCTTCCGGACGTATTTTTAAAAGATATTTAACAGCTTGTAGTTCATTTTTTATAACTAAATATATAAGACCCAAAGCAACTGCAGCAGATCTGCTTATTCCTCTGCGACAATGAATTGTATATCCTGTTAAAGATTTGTCCCTAATAGTTCTTTCAAAAAAATCATAGATTTTAATAATATCCTTATATTCAGCAAGTGTAACACGATTTATATCATAACCTTTTGGTTGATATTCTATGCTTTCAATATCATAAAATTTAAGTTCCAGTACCTCTTTAAAACCAGATTCAATTGTAACAGACTGTTTATCTTCCGGATCTCTGATTGAAATACAATGACTGTAGTGTTTCTTGTTTGCTATAATATGATCAATAAGATCTGTTTCTGCAAATACCTGAAAACCAATTTTTTTCTTCATACTTTTATACCATTACAATTTTTAATATCTCTATAATTATTAAATCTCTCTTTCTAAAAATCAGTATAATTCAATTTCATAATTTATTATACACTATTTAGTGTAGGCTTTTGAAATGTCTGGAATAGGAGCATTTGTATATCTGGAAGTACCGGATTATTCAGCTGTAATTCTGGTTCTAATAAAGGTATTTCTTGATATTAGTGGATTCGGGTCAAAAAGCGGCCAGATAGTATTAGCAAAGGAGAAAGCATGAAAACAGTTTTCAAATTTTCAGTCTAAGATATCTTTTTATTATCCTGCTTTTTTCTTTCTCTACTCCGGCTTCATCTGAAAAATTACTAAATTGAGAAACAGTCTCTATAATTTCTTCAATTATATCTGATGGTCGGGAAATGCTTATAAACCTGCCAACCTGAATTAAATCTTCCTTTATAAAACCATCTCTTTTCCCATTTACTGTCATTTGATGAGAACTTGTCCACTCTCCTTCAGGGTTATAACTGTAGGTTAGATCAAAAGCTGGAGAAAGTGTCCATTTTCCTTTTTTATCCATTGTAAATGCAATATTTTTTGTATGATCATCCTGATTTCTTGCTATTATATTAAAAACCATTCTTCGATACATTTGAACAGCTTGATTATGAGAGAGCCTTATTTCCCTCATTACCTGAAAAAGTTGTTCGTAAGAATAATGTCCTGCTTTTTTATAGTCAAAATGAGCCATCCCGCAAAGACTCAGCATATGAACCTTTTCACCGGAAGAAGTTCGGTCAAACCTTTTAGTCATAAAATGGGATCTGCCATTTTCGTTATAAAGTCTGCTTTTCATAATCTCTATTCCACATTCTTTAGCCATTAGATAATATGCATATTCTATTTTCCCATAGCCTTCAGGATCTGATATTACACCCCTGGAAGTATTACCAGAAACCCCATCAAATTTTAAAAGCCAGTATTCATAACCTTTCGGAGCCTTAACCTGACCGGAAACAATCTTCTTTGTTTGGGGATTAATTGCAATTAGTGCTTTTGGTCTCTGACCGCCAGCTGAAGTACCTACACTAATTATTTCAGAAAGAGCTTTTCTCTTCTCTTCATCTGATTCACCCGTTTTAGTAATAAATGTTTCCCTATTATTTAAAACACGTGAGGCAAGTTTTACAAGTTCGTCAATTTCAATATTATTCGATTTTTCTGTTTTTCTTGAAAGTGCAGGCCGGAACTCCAAAGCACCCATACCCCTGGTTCCGGCATAACATAATCTTTCTACAGGGCTAAAGCTTTTTCCTGTACGTCCCATTCTTGCAAGCCAGGAATCAATTACTGCATTCCCAAAATCATCAGGCAAAGAATCTGATAAGAAACCAGGCAGTCCTTTATACGTATTACTATCCAGATTAGAATAGTTTATTATTCCCGGTCTGACAGAAGAGATAAAATAAGGTGAAATATTAATTCCTTTTCGTAAAAAAGATGGTTCAAATTCAAAAGATCCAAGTTCCCTGTCCTTATCCCATGCTACTGCTCCTACATTATAGCCCCAAAGTCGAACAGTAGCTACATCCACTGTTTTTACCATGTGTAGCCACCATTACTTTCTCTTACTTCAGTTGTTCTGTAAGCGCGTTTTCTCTCTTTACCTTTATGTTTTGCCAATAACAAAGGGCTTATTTCAACTTCAGGTAAAAAATTATCAAGTTCATCCAGAGAATCCAGAGACCGGAGAATTGCAATAAATTTATCCAGGGATATGGAGTGTCCCATCTCGATAGCCTGAACTGTTCGACGGCTTATACCTGATTTTTCAGCAAGAGCCATCTGAGTCAGATTTATGTTTATTCTTTTTTTTCTAATTCGCTCACCAAGTGTTAGCAATATCTGAGCATCTGTATCAGCTTGATAATTCATGAGAGACCTCCAGTAACGAAACAATTACTACTGTTATGATGTTATTATAAGTCATAATACCAATAAATGACATATAATGATCTTATAATAAGTCATTATTATATATAATAAATGCAGTATTAGAAATAGTCAAGCGTAGGGGACGCAGATCTGCATCCCCTACACGATATAAAACAAATTGTGATCCAGCTCAACAAATCCGTGAGGAATTGCAGCGTATAAACCGGCCCTGTGTAAGGGCGCAATTTATTGCGTCCATATACAGGGCAACGCCCAAAATAATATAACCAACCAATAAAAAAACCCCCGGTATAACCGGAGGTTCAATATTATTCAAAAACAAAATCCTAGATGTCTGGTTCGTCCGGAATAATAAGTTTATCTGCAGTTGCAAGAATATCTGCAGGTACCGGACGAATAAGATCGCCGTGTACAAGCTGTTTGTTGTAATCCTTAACTGTTGAATCCCAGTAAGCTCTTCTAATGTAGTATACAGCTGCTCCACCAAGTTCATGCTGGTTTTCAGGCCATGGGTAAGAAGGCTGTGCACAACCAAGTCCATATCTTTTCCAACCATTATATGATTCGAAAGTTGACCACCATTCTTTAGCACCAAGAGTTTCGAAAGCATACTGAGCTTTAGCATAGTACATAGCTGCACCAACACCGCCGCCTCTTTTGAAAGCCATTGAGTGAAGAGAAATATGAACATCTTCGTCTCTTTTTCTACCATCAGCAAAACCTGCTAATTCACCATCAATTGTTCCAACCAGGTGGTAGGAATCTTTAAGTCTGTTTCGGAGCCATCCAAGAACTTCTGCATAAACACGAACACCTACGATATCGTAGAAGTCTCTGTCTATTTCAATAAATTTCTTGAGGAACTTTAAAAGTTCAGGTGCTTC
>DAOVSY010000446.1 GCA_030633365.1 Spirochaetaceae bacterium
AATCTTTTCCTTATGCCTGTTCATAACCTTCATCAGGCTTTGGGCTTTATGCAGGGTTTCATCCAACTCATCTGCAGGAACCGACTCGTCGCCTATTCCACCACCTACAGAAAATAGAACTTTACCTTTTGTAATAGTTGCTGTTCTTATAACAATGGAGAAATCCATTCTGTTGTTAAATCCAATATAACCAATTGAGCCTGTATAGATATGGCGTCTGAAGGGTTCTTTTTCATCTATAATTTCCATAGATCTTATTTTTGGACACCCTGTTATGGATCCTCCAGGGAAAGTGGCTTTTAATAGATCAATACTGTCCTTGTCATCCTCAATATAACCTTCAATTGTAGATACCAGATGAAACACATTTTTGTATGTTTCCAGATTTTTATGTTTAAGTACTTTTACACTCCCACCCTTACAAACCTTCCCTATGTCATTTCTTAACAAGTCAACAATCATAGATAATTCAGCATCATCTTTATGGCTGTTCTGTAGTTCCTCTCTAAAAACTTTATCTTCCTGTGGTGTTTTTCCCCTTGGTCGTGTTCCTTTTATAGGTTTAGCTTCTACCCTTGCTCCTTCCTGCAGGATAAATCTTTCCGGGGAAGAGGATACTATTTGGTGATCCCCACAGTTTAAATAAGAAAAAAAGGCTGCCGGGTTTTCTTCAAACAGTTCTTTAAAGAGAGTATAGGGATCACCTTCAAAGTCTGATGTAAATCTCTGAGACATATTTACCTGATATATATCACCTTCTTTTATGTAATTAATAATATCAGATATAGATTTTTTGTATTCATCTCTGTTAAAATTTGATTCAAATCCATTTTTGGATATAGTAAAATCATTATTAATAAGCGGAGCATTTTCTGCAGCTTCCAAAAGCTCTGTATAGTATTCTGCTTGTTTTGAATCATCGTTATCAAGTTCAATTATTTGAATATATTGTTTTCCTGTAATTCTATCTTCTACAAGTAATAAGCCCGGAATTGTCATGTATAGATCCGGTAAGTTTAAATCGTCTATTGTTGTACGGCGGATGACTTCTATATGATCTTTCATATCATAAGACAGATAGCCAAATAATCCTGCGGATACAGGGAAAAGGGGTAAGTCTTTTTTATTATTGTAGATTTGTTCAATCATGTGTTTACACTTTGTTGTAATATCCTGAATTATTTCAAAAGGATTTCCATGCAGTTTAGTACTTTTTCCCTGATCAGTAATAAAAATATCTGAACCTTTTGAACTTATCTCAAGCCATGGTTCTGTGGAAAGAATATTATATCTGGCACTGTCATGTTTGCCTCCGCTTAAAAGGAGAACTGTTCCTTTATTCTTAATAAAGTGCTCAGCTAAATTCTGGAAGCTTTTATTTGTATGAATTTCTTTTGTAATAATATTTTTTATTTTACTTATCATTTTTGCTAAAACCTGGTCCCAGAAAATTTTCTATCATTATAAACCCATCTTCTGTCATAAAGCTTTCAGGATGAAACTGTATTCCATGAAGGGGGTATTCTTCATGTTCTATTCCCATTATTACACCTTCTTTGCTATGAGCCGTTTCTATCATATTACTGCTCTCTCTTTCTATAATAAGTGAGTGATATCTGGCAGCTTGAAAGGGCTTTGGCATTTGTTTAAATATTCCTCTTTCCTGGTGAAAAATTTCATCTTTTTTACCATGAACCGGAATTGGAGCTTTAATAGTTTTTCCACCAAAAAGTTCATTTATACACTGCATTCCCAGGCACACTCCAAGAATGGATTTTCGTTTATAGAATTTTTCAATAAGTGGTTTGGAGATACCTGAATATTCAGGTGTACGGGGACCAGGGCTTATTAGTATATAATCAGGGTTTAGTTTTTCTGTAAAATCAAGATTAATTTTATCGTTTCTATATACATGTATATCCAGTTTGTACTGTTTAAACATCTGCACCAGATTAAATGTAAAGGAATCATAGTTATCAATTACAAGAAGTTTTTTCAAGATTAGACTCCATGGTATTTTTACTCATTTCATTAAAAATATGGCATCGCATACCTAATGTCAATATTTGTATTTTACAATTGGCTACAATAGTATTATACTAGTCTAAGACTAGTTTAATTGATATGGAGGTTTACTATGGAAACAATAGGTGCTTATGAAGCAAAGACACATCTTTCCAGGTTACTGGAGCGTGTAATAAAAGGGGAACGTATAACAATTACTAAACATGGAGTCCCGGTAGCAGTCCTGCAGCCTCCTGAAACTGAACGAAAAAGAAAGCCTTCAGAAGTCATTTCTGAAGTAAGGGAATTTCGAGTAAACTATTCTTTAGAAGGATTGTCTCTCCGTGATATGTTGGAAGAGGGAAGATCCTGATGTGTACTGATTTTGTTATTGATAATTCTTTAGTTATGGCATGGTGCTTTGAAGATGAGTCAAGTCAATATTCTGATGATGTTCTGGGTTGTCTGGAGTTATCAACTGTTTTTGTTCCGGCAATTTGGCCACTGGAAGTTACGAATGTTTTACTTGTTGCTGAACGAAAAGGAAGGATAAGTGAAGCCGGAGTTACCCGTTTCATTACATTACTTAATCAACTGCCTATAGATGTTGAACAGGAGTCTCCTTCAAGGATGTTTAAAGAAATATTTGCTCTTGGTCGGGAGTACAATCTATCCAGTTATGATGCCTCTTATCTGGATCTTGCAATGAGGAAAGGATTGTCTATAGCTACTCTGGATAAAAAGTTGATTGCAGCTGCTAAACAGTGTCAAATACCGCTTTTTAATATAGATTAGTAACATTACATTGTATAATCGAACCTTGACAAAGTTCAGATCAAAATAATATCCTTACTTATCAATATCTTATGGAGGTGCTTAATGATTGTATTAA
>DAOVSY010000049.1 GCA_030633365.1 Spirochaetaceae bacterium
ATGATTATCTTAAAAAGAACCTTGGAAAATAAAATCTAAATTTTAAGCTTGATATCTCTGGATATAGGTTGATCCAGAGATATTAAAGTTTCTGTTGATTGTATTTCCTCAATTAATTGAAGTTTTTCCACTAAAAATGTTTTTAATCCCAAAGTACTTTGAAGTATGGCTTTAATAAACAAAGAATAACTGCCAGTTGTATAATGAACCTCAGTTATTTCATCCATCTCTTTTAATTTTGCCAGAACCTTTGAAGAATCACCTGCATTATGGAGATTTATACCTATAAAAGTTGTAACATCAAATCCCAATTTTGGATAATCCAGCATAATTCTTGATCCATTTACAATGCCAAGTTCTTTAAGGCGATTCATACGAACATGTATAGTTCCTCCTGAAACAACTAACTCTCTGGCAATTTCCTGGAATGATTTGCGGGAATCATCCTGTAATATTGAAAGTATTTTAATATCTAAATTATCAACCTTATGCTTATTGTCCATAAAATGCTCCATTTATTATTAATTCCTAATACATTATCTATAATATACAACAATATCATAATTAATTGTTTAATTATTGATAATTATTATAAAATTAGTGTATTTTGGCTAATGATAAAATAAAAATTGGCTATATTAGCCTGGTCGGCTATGCACCCAAAGGAGAACAGTATGCCTACATCAACACTGGAAAAAACTAAAAAAGCAAATCTTTTAGAAACAGAAAAAGCAATTACCTTTGTAAAAAAGATATTTGGAAAAAAACTTGAATCTTATTTAAATTTAACTAAGGTTTCATCACCCCTATATACAGCTGCAGATTCGGGAGTTCAGGATAATCTAAATGGAACTGAAAATGCTGTCAGTTTTAAAATTAAGAACAATGGCTCTGTAAATTATGAAATTGTACATTCATTGGCAAAATGGAAAAGAAGTGCACTGGAAAGATTTAATGCTGAACCTGGACAGGGAATAGTGACAGATATGAAAGCGTTAAGACCCGATGAGCCGGATCTAACCAGCAGTATACATTCAGTTTATGTAGACCAATGGGATTGGGAAAAAGTAATAGAACCCACTGACAGAAACCTGGATTTTCTAAAAGCAAACGTAAGAAAAATATATCAGTCTTTAAAAGGGACAGAAGAAAGAGTATCTGAAGAATTTGGAATAGAGGGAATCCTTCCAGATGAAATAAGCTTTGTACACACAGAAGAACTTGTAGAAAAATGGCCCGACAAAACACCAAGAGAACGTGAAGATTTAATAACCAGATCTAAAGGAGCTGTTTTTATTATAGGTATTGGTGGAGAATTATCTGATGGATCAATTCATGATGGGAGAGCACCAGACTACGATGACTGGACAAGTGAAACTTCTGAAGGAAGACGTGGTTTAAATGGGGATATTATGGTCTGGAATTCTATTCTGGGGCGTGCCTTTGAACTCTCCTCTATGGGAATTCGAGTTGACAGGGAAACAATGCTTAAACAACTTAAAATTAGAAATGAAATGGGCAGATGTGAACTTGACTGGCATAAAAAACTTATAAACGATGAACTGCCCCAGACTATAGGTGGTGGAATAGGTCAATCAAGGCTGGTTATGTTCATTTTACAAAAACATCATATTGGTGAAGTACAAGTAAGCGAATGGCCGGATAATGTCCTTGATGCATGTAAAGAAAAAGGTATTATATTACTTTAAAACAAAATAATTTATGAATTTTATTGTAGGGACGGGTTTAAAACCGTCCCTACGTTTTTACAAATTTTAATTCCCCAATCATTGTACTTTTTCTATATTTAATTTTCTCTATTATCAAAAATAACTCTATTTTCTTTACTAATAGTATTGACAAATTAGGCATACCTAATTATATTCTTCTATACATTACCAATACCATCATGTAAGGAGAACATATGATTTCAAGTTTTATAATTATATTCAGAGAGACTTTGGAAGCTGCACTTATAATAGGTATTATACTTAGTTACTTAAATAATACAGGTCAATCTAAATATAATCCCATTATATATCTAAGTACTGCTGCAGGAATTATAATGAGTATTATAGGTGCTTATATTTTTACTGTAATTGCCGGAGGATTTGAAGGAAGAGCAGAGGAGATTTTTGAAGGAGTTGTAATGCTAATTGGAGCAGCTCTCCTTACAACCATGATACTGTGGATGATGAATCAGCAGCACTCAGCCTCTAAAATTGAAGAAAAAGCAGAAAGCTATATTTCAAAAGGAAAACTATTTTCTCTGGCTATCCTTGTATTTATTTCTGTATTTCGTGAGGGAATAGAATCTGTAATTTTTCTTAGCGCTTTAAAATTTTCCTCTGGAAGCAGTATAGCAGGAGCATCATTTGGTTTTATTGCAGCAGCTTTTCTTGGTTTTCTAATTTTTGCAGGAAGCAAAAAAATAAGCCTAAAAATATTCTTTTTACTTACAAATATTCTTTTGATACTTTTTGCTGCCGGTCTTGTAGCACATGGGATTCATGAATTACAGGAAGCCTTTTTATTACCGGTTTTTATTGAACATCTATGGGATATTAATAGCTATTTTCATGAGAAGGGAACATTGGGAGGAATCGCTAAAGGATTATTTGGATATAACGGAAACCCATCTCTTATTGAAGTTACTGCCTATTCAGCATATATTTTAATTGTAACAGTTTTATGGAGAAAAAAATATATTTAAGATGATTAAGGCAAAATACCTCTTTTATATTGATATTTTCTGCAGGGATAGGTTTGAAACCTATCCCTACATCTAAACAAATCAGGCTTTTACGATGTGAACAAATTCGGTTTGTTTTTGGCTTTTTTCGCCAGTATATAGTCAATGTATTAGAAAAGAGGTATTATTGAAGTAGAAAATGAGACACAGAGCAAAAAGCTCCAATATTTTTCTGTTTCCTGTTACATTTTTTTATGATAACATCCCTTCAAGGAGAATATAAAATGTCATATAATCTTTCTAAATTGAAGGCACCACATCTTACTGGTAGTTCATTAAAATTATTTACTGCTGTTCTTGAAACCAATTTTCCAGGAAAACTCATTATTAAAAAGCTTATGGCAGATTCGGGTATTCCATATTTAACTAATATATTTATAGAAGAGAATCCAACATATTTTCCCATCCTCTCACATCCTGAAACAAAATCTACTCTGACTAAATTAAAAAAACAAATTAAGGAAAAAATTGCTAATTCATCAGAAAAATCCAATAGCAGCCAATTTGGTATGACAATAGATGATTATGCAAACTTTTATCGCTCAGGTAAGTTTACCCCGATTGATATTGCAGAAAATATTATTAAATTGACTGTTGATAATAAAAATGGAGATCCGTTAAACGCTGTAATAAAATTAGATAAAGATGATCTAAAAAAACAGGCAGAAGAATCTTCAGAAAGAATCAGGAAGGGAAAGCCTCTTTCTATTTTAGATGGAGTACCCATTGCCATAAAAGATGAAATTGATGCAGTTCCCTATTCAACATCTGTAGGAACTTCCTTTTTAGGACAAAAACCTGTAACAGAAGATGCTGAAGTAGTAAGAAGACTTAGAGAAGCTGGAGCACTTATTTTCTGTAAAACCAATATGCATGAAATTGGAATAGGTGTTACTGGTGTAAACCCTCATTTTGGTCATGTAAAAAATCCCTATAATCCATTGTGTTATTCAGGAGGGTCTTCCAGCGGTTCTGCAGCAGTAGTAGCATCCGGACTATGCCCTGGAGCAATAGGAGCTGATGGTGGAGGGTCAATTAGAATCCCCGCTGCTTTATGTGGAGTTACAGGTTTAAAATCGACATTTGGAAGAGTCAGTGAGCGGGGTGCAGCTCCATTATGCTGGAGTGTCGCTCATATTGGACCAATAGCCGGAACAGCCAGGGATACTGCAATACTGTATGAGATAATTGCAGGCAAAGATCCAAAGGAATATTTAACACAGATGCAGCCTGAGCCGAATTTAGCAAATGCTTTTCCAAGAGATCTGAAGGGTTTAAAATTTGGTATTTATCCTGACTGGTTTTATGATTGTGATAAAACTATGCATACATCACTTAATAATGCTCTTGAGTATTTAAAAAATGCCGGGGCAGAAATAATAGAAATTGAAATACCTGAACTGGAAGAAATGAGAATAGCACAGCTAATTACAATTGTATCTGAAATGACAACTGCAATGAGTCCTTATAACAAAAAACACAGAAAGGATTTTGGTCTTGATGTAAGAACAAATCTAGCAATAGGTAGATCATTTACCAATGTTGAATATATACATGCTCAAAGAATGAGAACTAAAGCAATCAATATCTTTAATAATGCTCTGAAAACCGTTGATGCAATATTAACCCCCAGTACAGGAATATGTGCCCCAAAGATCCCCTTAAAAGCCCTGCCGAAGGGTGAATCAAATCTGTCCATGCTTTCTGATATTATGCGATTTGCTACTCCTTCCAACCTGACAGGACATCCTGCAATTACAATACCAATAGGCTATAATCAGAATAATATGCCAATTGGACTACAGGCTATTGGAAGACCATGGGAAGAGTCATTACTTCTGGGAATTGCAGGAGTTCTTGAGCAAATGTATAAAAAAAGAAAACCGGAAGTATATTTATCTCCTAAACCGGAAGAATAGAGTATTCCAAATTATCAACTATTTAGGAACGAAATAGAGCTTTTTTAGATGTAACACATTTTTAATTTAAAAGTAGCTCTTCTCTAAAATAACCACAGTAAACCGACGGAAAAAGCTAAAAACGAAATAATATCATGTACAGCGCAAAAGGCTCAAATAATATATAATTGAAACATTTTAGATAATAATTTATAATATATCTAAGGATTTTAAAATGGATAAATTTATAAAACGGTATTCAGAACTTATTGGGTGTAATCCAAAAGAAGAACTTACAGGATTATTTACACCCGGATTCTTCTTCTACTATATTGAAACTCTAATACAAGAATATAAAAACGACTCTAAAGATTTAAGCTTTGTTCTAACTGCAGTTGAACTTAACTCTCTGGATGTAATAAACAAAAATGAAGGATATTTATCCGGTGATTTAATACTAAAATCTTTTGGTAATATTATTGAAGAAACTATAAGAGATAAAGATCTGGCAACAAGAATTAGTGGAAATACTTTCCTTATTTTCTTTTACAACCTGAATCCAGGAGAAGAATATAATGTTATAAATAGAATTCGACTCACTATGACCAATAAAAATTACAAAAATCTATCTATGGGAACAGGCTTTGCTACATATCCTCAAAATGGTGTTAATATTAGTCAATTAAAAGAACTGGCTCTAATAAACCTTGACTACTCCAGGCACAGCAATATTCAGGGAGATGGAGCAGAACCAGGAAACTGGATTTCTGTTGAAGGCATCAATATTCTAATTGTTGATGATGATGAAAAAAACCGTAAACTATTAAAAGCAATGATTGAACCTTTAAAATATAATATTTTTCTGGCCGAGTCCGGAGAATCCGCATTGGTTATGATAAAAAGACAGGAGTTTGATATAGTTCTTTTGGATGCTATGATGCCCGGGGTAAATGGATTTGAAGTTTGCAAAATTCTTAAAAGCTCGGAAGAGACTTGGCAGATACCAATAATTATGGTAACAGCTCTTGATGATATTGATTCAAAAATTAGAGGAATAGAAGCCGGCGCAGATGATTTTATAGTAAAACCTCCCAGAAGAGAGGAGATAACTGCAAGAATAAAATCACTTGTACGGCTAAGACAGGTAAATCGTAATTATACAAGTATAGAAAACGTTCTTCTTTCTTTGGCAAACGCAGTTGAAGCAAAAGACAGTTATACCCAGGGGCATACAGAAAGAGTTTCCATACTTGCAGAAAAATTAGGCAGAATTATGAACTTACCTGAAAAAGATATAATTGCACTTCGACTTGGTGGTATTTTACATGATGTTGGTAAAATTGCTGTTCCCATTGAAATATTAAATAAACCTGGACCTTTAAATGATGAAGAATGGAAGATAATGAAATCTCATACAGATATTGGATACAATATCTGTCTTCCATTATCACAAACCCTGGGAGGGGCTCTGGATATTATTCGTCATCATCATGAAAAAATGGATGGCAGCTCCTATCCAGACGGTCTTAGTGGAGATGCCATATCTGTAAATTCCAGAATACTTTCAATTGTAGATATTTATGATGCTTTGACCAGTGATCGCCCTTACCGTAAATCTATGGATAAGGAATATGCCATTACTATCTTAAAAGAAAGTGCCAGTAATAATTTACTCGACAAAAAAATAGTTGATATTCTAATAAAACTGATAAAGGATGGTAAAAATAAATTGCGAAGAAAAGACGACTCCTTTGATAATAAACATAAAAAAATTCTTATAATAGAAGATGACCCTTTAAATTTTAAACTTATGAAAACTCTTCTTCAGTTTAATAAATTTAATGTTGATTGGATTGAGAGTGCTGAAAATATGATAAATAAAATAGAAGAATTCCATCCGGACCTTATTCTGATGGATATCCAATTACCAGGTACTGATGGTCTTGAAGCAACACGATTACTTAAAAAATCTGATATTTATAAAGATATTCCCATTATTGCAGTAAGTGCCCATGCAATGGAAGAAAACAAAATTGAGGCAGAAGCTGCAGGATGTATTGCATATATTACAAAGCCACTGGATACACGAACCTTTGCAAACTCAGTTGGTGAATTCCTTTAATGGAGCAAAATAAAAATAGTTTCATTTCCAGTTTAAAAGAGTTTTATGATTCTGTTACTCTAAGTGGACTTACAGACAGGAATGACCTGGAACAACTTAGAAAAATACGATTAATGCACCTCCTGGTATTAACCGGAGTCGTTATACTTTACGGCTTTGCTATTATTGCATTTTTTGAAGGACTTCCCCTTCTTGCAGTTATAAATTTTCTTACAGCTTCAATTTTAGTTTCATTACGTGTATATCTAAAAAAAACAAATAACTATCCAATCGCAAGTTCAATAGGAATTATCGTTATATCAATCTTTCTTCTGTTTTTTTATATTTCCGGCGGCAGTAATCAAACAGGTCATTTGTGGACATATATATTACCCCTATTTACAGCATTTTTGTTAGGTTCAAAAAAGGGACTAATCCTAACATTATTATTTTTACTTTTAACAATTATCTCTAATTTTTTTAACTTCAGCTTCAAAACTGAATATTCCTTGGAGTTTAAAATTCGTTTTGCACTTTCATTTCTTACCCTTTCTTTGTTTGCCTATTACGTAGAACTATTAAGAGAAAATATAGCAAATCGTCTTACAGTTAAAAATAACAACCTTAATCTTCTAATAGAAAATCAAAAAAATACTGAACTAAAACTGATTAAAGCCAAAGAACTGGCAGAATATTCCAGTAAAGCAAAATCTGAATTCCTAAGAAACATGAGCCACGAATTAAGAACCCCTCTAAACCATATTATTGGATTTTCTCAACTTATACAGGATGGCATCCCAGGTTCTATAAATGATACACAAAAAGAATATCTTGGGGATATCCTGGATAGCAGCTCACATCTTCTCTCTTTAATAAATGATTTACTTGATATTGCAAGAATTGAATCCGGAAAAGTAGAGCTGACCCCTGAATCTGTTGATTTATCAAAACTTATCAGGGAATCTGTAGAAATATACCAAACAAAGGCAAGCAATGAAAATCTTAAAATAATTTTAAATAGCGGAACAATACCAGAAACAATTATGGCTGACAAACGAAAGATTGTCCAGATTCTATATAATCTTCTATCCAATGCAGTTAAGTTTTCAAAAAAAGATGGATTAATTATACTATCCACAAAGACAGATAGTACTAAAAATGAAGTTGTTATAAGTATCAAGGATACAGGAATAGGTATTGAAGAAAAAAACATGAATCTTATTTTTGATTCCTTTGGACAGGTTGAATCCGATATAACCCGTAAATTTGAAGGAACAGGCCTGGGATTGGCTCTTACAAAGAATCTTGTAGAACTTCATGGAGGGAGAATTTGGGTTAAGAGTGAAGGTCTGGGGATGGGAAGTACTTTTAGTTTTTCATTGCCCCTAACGCAGCCATGAAGGAATTAAAATTTTGACAACTTTGAAACCATCCACATCTGCAACAAAAGCCAGATCATTTTCGACCTCTACACCAACTGCATAAACATCTTCACAACTGCTTACAAGGACAAGTTCTTCAGGGTTTTTTATATCCAAAACTATCAATCCTTCATATCCTGCAGCTGCATAGATATATCCCGGTTCAAGATGGATATCTTCAATCCAGCCTGCATTATAAGAAGAAACTACTACAGGTTTATCCGGTATTGAAACATCAATTACAGAAAGGCCATCTCTTCCTCCTGTAAATACATAATTATCTGAAACAGCAACAGTAACAACATTTAAGAGATCTACTGTCGAAAGTAATCGGGGAGTGTCTAAATTACTGTATATTTTTAACCCTTTTACTCCATCCGCAATAAAAATAAGATTTTCTGTTACAGCAATTTCCTGAACAGAACCACCCGTATAGACAGTATCTATTTCTTTAGTATCCATATTTAGTAGATGCATTCCTTCTTCTCTGGCAGCTATATAAGCTCTATTTCCATAAACTGCAATAGATTTTGTAATGCCAGGAAGGTCAATTGACTCCTCTATTTCAATTTGTTGAACCCCATTATCAGAATAAGTTATTTCACCTAGAGAGACCCCTCCTGAACCATCTGCAATAAGCAGTTTTGATCCATAACCAACTACAGATTCTGCATAGGTAGTGTTTATTTCCTGGGTAACAGAAAATGTGTCACTGTCTGTTGGATTGGAGACATCTACAATTTTTACACCATTTCTATGATCCGAAAGATAAAGGCTATGATCAATATAAGTAAGATTATACGCTTTACCATCTGTTTTATACTCTGCAATAACAAAAGACCGTCCAGTGGTAAAGCTTTTAACCGTTTTAAATCCGTCTCTATCAGTTATATAAATTACTCCCTCATTTAAGGTTAGTGCAGAAGCATCTTCAAATTTAATAGAATCAAACAAAACAGGTCGTAGAGGATCGGAAACTTCATAAATTAAAAGTCCATTTATAAAATCACTTATAAAAATATAGTTTTCACTAACCAGAATATCAGAAATATCAGCTATAGGTATCTGTCCAATTTCTACAGGGTTATTTGTGTCTGTTGTATTAATTATTCTTACTCCAAACCCTCTGTCTGCAAGATAGACAGTATTATTATTAACAGCTATTGATGCAGCATCATTACAGATAAAAGTACTAGTCAATTTTAAATTTGGAGAATCTGTAATATCAACAATTTTCAACCCACCCGGTCCATCTGCTATAAATAATTCTGAACCTCTTAGAACAAGATCTTTGGCAAAATTTGTAATAAAAGAACCAATACGTTTAGGTTTTCTTTCAGAAGAAATATCAATAATTTTTATTCCAGCCTCACCATCAGCTATAAATATAATATTTTCCAACAGTGCAAGTTTGGATGCATTTATAGTTTTTCTTGACCCCAGAAGAATAGGATTACCAGGATCATTTATGTCGAGAATTTTTATACCACGATAACCATCTGCAACATAGGCTCTTTCTCCCCTTATAATAATATCCTTTGCATCTTCAGTTGAATATCTGCCAACTTCCACAGGTTTTGAAGAATCTGCATTATCAACAATTCTCATTCCACCAGAACCATCAGCCATAAATATATAACTGCCTGAAACCTCTATATCCTTAAGACTTGAACTTCCAAACTCACCAAGAACCACAGTCTTCTCCTCGGGGAAAGGAAGGCTGTCTGCAGATACTTCTGCACTAAGGGAACTCCCATCAAGGGATGGTTTTATTTGATAAGAATAGTGTTTGCCAAAAACAACATCTTTATCGACATAACTGGTCCCTTTAAAGAATTCTTCAAGTATTTTAAAGGACCCAGCAGAACTTTCTCTTCTTAATATATCAAAATTTTCTGCTCCGGGAATGTTTAACCAAACTAAATTAATCTGTTGATAGCCAGGTGTTGCTACTGGTTTTAAAGTATCCGCTGTTAATAAAATAGTTTCTGTTATATCGGACCAGTATGTTGTTCCTGCAGAGTTGTCAGATTCCGATGGGATGGCTTCCAACTGAAAACGATACAAAAAACCTTCCCGGAAATTCCTAATCAAAACAGGTGATCTAACATCTGTAAACTTACTTCCATTAATACCTGCCGGATCAATTCCTTTTTCTGCATAAAAAAGATTATAACTCTCTATACCAGGTAAATTATCCCAGCTAAGATTAACTACACCGTCTTCCTGTTCGGCAAAAAATCCAGGTATATCACTTGCCGATTCAACAATTGTAACAGAAGATTCAAGGGTTTTGCCATTTCTTCCATGTACTGTTATAGTTACCAACTGTTCTCCGGAAAAATCATTGGAAAAAATAACAATAGAAAAGCTGCCGTCCGAATTTACAGGTATACTATCTCCAATTTGTTTACTTGTTGATGCACTATCTACAGAGAAAAGGCTGTATTCCAGATTTTCAGGTCCATTCATTTTCAGAGCAGAAGCTGAAGGATCAAATACATTTCCGGAAATTTTAATTGCGGCTCCATACGAGCTGCCTTCTGCCGGAGATTTAAGTGTTAGTTCAGGTTGTACATTACCATCGAAGATTGTCAGTCGGTGATCGCTGGAATTGCCGTCTTCTTTTTCAGCTTTAATTAGTATATTTATAGTGCCTGTATATTCTTTGGCAGAAAAACTTAAAAAGAACACTCCATCACTTCCAAAAAACACTTCCTCCGGAGCTTTTTTACCTTCTATTTCCCAGGTAACTTTTACTATACCTTTTACAGATTCAAGGTCGCTTGATGAACTTGCAATTTTACCTTCGATCTGGATCTTTTTTGTGTAGAAGGATCTATTGGCTGGAAAGATTATTTCTATGTGGGGAGGTGCTTGGTTATGGGTGCCCGCAGGAGTTGCCATTACATTGTCCTGTTCCATAACAGGTGTTGGTTCGGGTTCTGTAATAACAATTTGTTTTAATTCTGTTTCGGGTTGTTTTATTGGATCAGGATCCGCCGGGACGGCGGTGTCTACATTGTCTGGTTCCATAACAGGTGTTGGTTCGGGTGCAACAACAACCATGGGTTCCGGAGCAATGGCTACTGTTGGTTCGGGTTTGACTGCGGAAGCTATATCCGGTTCAGGAGTTTTTTCTTCTGGTTCTTCGGGGAGGTCCCCTTCTCTTACTCTGTATATGGCTATTATTGGTTTGCCAGGGATTGGGGTAGATATTGCTATTAATTCTGCATCTGAGTTTTCAGGGAGAGTTGGTATTAAAAGTATTGCTATAGATAAAGGTTGTTCAGTTGTCGGATCAGGAATATCAGCAAGAACTGGCTTTTCTTCAGATTCCTCTGTTTCAATAGGCTCTGGAGGTTCCTGTTGTTCAGGTGTTATATCAGGAATAGGTCCAGTAATATCTACTGAAGGTTGAAGCATTTCAGGCTGAACAGATCCTCCTATCTCCGATACAGCTTGTGAACTTTCCGGAGCAGTATTCAATCGGCTGCTGATAATTAGAACAGAACCTAAAACCACAACAATAATGAGAGAAGAAAATATAATTACAGCAATTCTCCTAGTCATAATTTTTTGTAACAGATACACACTATTTTTAAAAGATAATCCCAATTTATAGTGCTATTACCTTACCTCCTGCCATTATTTATTAATAGAATCTAATTTTTCTTTTTCAGCTCCAATTTTATGGACCGGTATACGTCACGGAGTTATCCAGATACACCGAAGCTTGATTTAAGTTTCCAGCTTCATCCTCAAGAACTCCTGCAGCGATTGTTACTGTGACTACATCATTAGTAACCATTCCAGTTACGCTAATTTCATAAGTATTGTCTCCAACTGCTGGTACTAATGTTTCTATTATCCCTTTTGAAGGAATAATATCTCCTTTCTGAAAAGTAGATGGGTATGCTATAGCTTCATTAAATACAATAGTGAAGTAAAT
>DAOVSY010000362.1 GCA_030633365.1 Spirochaetaceae bacterium
TAATTAATTATGTAATGGATAAAACTAATATTAATGAATACTTTCAAATAAAAGTAAGTGGTGATGATATTGTTAACGGAAAACCCGATCCGGATATTTTCCTTAAAACTGCTGAATTAATAAACATAAAACCTACAAGCTGTTTGGTAATAGAAGATTCCAAAAATGGAGTAAGGGCGGCCAAACAAGCAGGAATGAAATGTATAGGGTACTCTAATCCTGGATCAGGAAATCAGGATCTTACAGCTGCTGATTTTATTCTTGATTCTTTTTATAACCTAACTATCGATTTAATACAAAAAATATTCAGAGATTAATCTACTCATATTAATGGCTCTGGTTAATTCCCTGTCTCCAGACTCCTGGCAAGGATAAACAATAAATCGGATAATCTGTTTAAAAATCTCTGTCCTGTTGCAAGATAAGTAAATCCCCTTTCTCTGATAAGACTGACCATATACCTTTCAGTTCGGCGACAGACAGCCCTGGCAACATCAACTGATGCTGAAACTCTGTTTTCCCCTGCTGTTACAAAAACAGGCTTAATTGTTGTAGTTTTTAACAATATTTTCTCTTCTTTTTCAAGAAAAAGTATATTTTTTTCGGTCATTCTTGTAATATTTTTAAAAATTTTATCATTTTCCGGAGTTGCCACCTCACCGCCAATTATAAAAAGAGTTTTTTGAATCTCAATAATAATATCTGATTCATTTTTTTTACCAATGTCTTTCAATTCAGCTCTGGCAAGCCCTAAAAATGCCCCAAGTTCATCAAGACTCCCTACTACATCCATTACAAGATCATCTTTTCTGCGACGTTCACCATTATGAAGACTGGTTTCTCCCATATCACCACCCTTTGTTGTAACCATTTCAAAAGTAATCTCTCTTTTCTTCATTTAGTTTCCTCATCAGTTTTTAAAGTTCCATACTTATCAAGATTAAGTACGGTACAGGATTCATGGTACCCTGCAGGAGGAATACCCAGGCCCTGTATAAGTCTTGTCCAAAAGTTTACCTGTGCAGCTGTGCTGGCAATAATTACTATTGCCCTGTCAGAAAAATAGTTTTTAAGTTCATCAAGTGTGTTCTTTTTTATACTGATAGGTGTTGCTGTTAGCTCCCGTACGTATTTCAAGGCATATATTTCTTTGCCGGAAATACTCTCTGGAACATCAATTTTTTCGGGATTCTGCAAATAGAGTATTTCATTATCAGATATTCCAGCATCCTTAAACTCAAATGAGTTCATATCAATACAAAAAGTACAACTGGATAAAAATGATACCTGAACACGTATTAGTTTTAGCAACCGTGCAGATACTTCCTTATCATCATGAGCCACCAAAGATTCCAAAACTCCAGCTCCCAGGGCAGCTTTTGGATACAAGGAAAGAAGTCGTCCGGGAAGCATTTTTTTGCCAGTTTTTTTCTCTGCAATTCGAATTCCCAGTCTTAAATACCAGGGAATTTTTGCAGGTTCATTTACATATGCCATTTTATCACCTGTATAATACTAAATAATTAAGAATAATTGTTTTTCACAATTTTCTCCTTATTATGATAATAGCTTAGTATTTAACTCTGGTTAGAGTCAATATATTACCTGAGTTTTGTAACTAATTTACTTACACACACTTATTGCCTATGATAAGATGAAATATGGTAAAACTTAACAATACCAAAATAACCCATAATCAAGAAAATAAATATTCATTATCTAAAATTTCAGAATGGAAAGAAAAAAATAATTCAAAAATATTGTCTTATAATGATTATATAAATAAAATTGGTGTTTTTAGTAATGGTATTCGCACATTCTAAAAGCAACTTACCTAAAAATTATTTTTTGGCTAACTAATATATAATCCCGGAGAAGCGATGACATTAAATTTAATATTTGCATTAATTCTTTTTGGAGGATGGATCTCTTCCCGTCTGTTCCATCAGATAAAACTTCCAAATATTCTTGGAATGTTAATTTTTGGCATAGCCCTGGGAAGCCTTATCAATCCCCTAATTCCGGATTCACTTTGGGAAATTGAACCATTTCTTAAATCTCTGGCATTAATTATCATTCTCCTTAGGGCTGGATTAGGACTTAGTAAGGCCACTTTAAAAAAAGCGGGTGTTACAGCCCTTTTAATGTCTTTTGTACCTGGAATTCTGGAAGGTACTGCACTAACTATACTATTTCATTACTTTTTCAGTTTTGACTGGATCATATCCGGATTAACAGCCTTTATGCTCGCTGCAGTTTCACCAGCAGTTATTGTCCCCTCAATGCTGGATCTTATGGAAAAGGGAATTGGTAAAAAAAATGAAGTTCCATCCATAATTCTTGCAGGAGCATCTGTTGATGATGTTTTTGCAATAACTATTTTCTCTGTTTTCCTGGGCCTTTCTACAACAGAAGGACTGGAAGTTGGTAAAATCCTTTTATCCATACCAGTTTCTATTATCCTTGGCATCATTCCCGGGATAATACTGGGGTGGCTACTTGTTAAATATTTTAAAAAACACCATATGAAAATAAGGGCTACAGAAAAAACACTTATTCTTCTTACTGGAGCTATTCTATTAGTCCAACTGGGAGAATGGTATCAAAGTGCTGCACTTTTGGGAGTAATGACAATAGGATTTATTTTATTGGAGTGGGCCGAGGAAGTAGCCCATGAACTGGCTTTAAAGTTAAAAAAATTATGGATCTTTGCAGAAATAATTCTGTTTGTACTTATTGGACTTTCCGTAGATATACCAACTGCATTAAGTGCAGGTTTAAAAGGTATTGCTGTTATTACAGCAGGACTTTTATTTCGCTCTCTGGGGGTGCTGCTTGCAACTGCTGGGTCCAAACTTAACTGGAAAGAACGTCTGTTCTGCGTAATTGCCTATATACCAAAGGCCACTGTTCAGGCAGCATTAGGAAGTGTTGCACTACAGAAAGGCATTGTTGAAGGTGAAACTATATTAGCCCTGGCTGTTCTCTCAATTCTTTTTACAGCTCCTATTGGTCTCCTTGGAATAAAAATATTTGGAAAGAAACTACTGGATTTAGAACTTTAAATAAAAACCCTTCAAACTATTATTTGAAGGGTTTTACATTTTAAATAATATATTGTCTATTTAAAAATCTAAAAGTTCCACATCAAATATTAAAAAACTATCCGGAGGAATAACTCCAGGGTAACCTTTCTTACCATAACCTAGTTCCGGCGGAATAATAAGAGTTCGTTTTTCCCCTTTTTTCATAGTCTGAAGAGCTTCATTCCAACCCTCAATTACCTGTCCAATAGCAAACTCAGCCGGTTCGCCTCTCTTAATTGAACTGTCAAACTCCTTACCATTTAAAAGTGTTCCTGCATAATGAACAGTAACCTTTGTACCCATACCAGGGCTGGAATCACCAGAACCTTCATTAAGAACAACATAACGAAGTCCACTTTTAGTTTCTTTTGCCTTAGGGTAACGATTTTTAATTTCTGTAAGAACACCAGCAGCTTCTTTTTTTGCATTTGCATCTTCTGCAGATCCTGCATTTTCGACCATATCATCAAATCCATTTTTTGTAACA
>DAOVSY010000478.1 GCA_030633365.1 Spirochaetaceae bacterium
CCAGTGCTATTGCAAGTACTTCTATGCTTTCAGTTTATGTTAAAGGAATGACCCTTGCAGAGGGTTATAAAATTACTCCTGCGGATATTACAGATCAACTGGGTGGATTACCTTATCATAAATTCCATTGCTCTGTACTTGGAGACAGAGCTTTAAGAACAGCTATTGACAACTATCTTGAAAAACAGGGAAGGTCTAACCCTTTTAAGGGCAAAACTGCTGTTATGATATGTGAATGCAAGGAAGTTACGGATCAGGATATTGAGGATCAGGTTAAACGTGGTGTAAGCACTTACGAAGAGCTTCAGGAAAAGACAGAAATTGGAACTGTCTGCGGTAAGTGTAAGGAAAAAACTCTTGAACTTCTTCATGAGTACAATCATTTATACGGTGGAACACATGTATAAAGGAGTTAACTAAAATGTCTGATTTTCCAGGAATTAATATTGGTACAGATCTGGAGAGTGGGGTTGATACTGAGCCTAAAGAGCCTGAACTGTACAAGGTCATATTACTAAATGATCACTATACCACTATGGATTTTGTAGTAGATGTAATAATAAATATTTTTCATAAATCTGCAGGTGAAGCTACAAAGATTATGATGGATGTTCATAAAAAAGGTCAGGGTGTTGTAGGTACTTATCCTTTGGATATAGCCAGTACAAAGGTCTGGCAGGTTCAGGAAAAAGCCAGAGAAAAAAAATTTCCTTTGGAGTGTATTCTTGAAAATATCTGATGAAGTTCAAAATGCTTTAAATGCAGCTTATCTTGAAGCAAAAGAACGTAAACATGAATATCTTACACCAGAGCATATTCTTCATATAACATTATTTTTTGAGGACATAAAAAGTATATTTGAAGAGTGTCAGGTAGATATTGAAAGTGTTACAAAGGATGTGAATTCTTATCTTACCAAAATGGTTCCTTATATTGAAGACAGAGATCCTGTTCAGACAGCTGGATTTCAAAGTGTTATAGAAAACGCAATATTTCACACAGAAACCTCTTCTAAAAATACTGTTGATCTAAAAGATATTCTTGTATCAGTTTTTGATATTGAATCCCTTCATGGGTCATATTTTATGCGTAAAGCCGGTCTTACCAGATATTCTCTTCTAAAGGCCATTAGTAGAACGGATGATGATTATTTTTTGGATCCTGATGATGAGGCTCTTTTTGACAATGAGGACACTGAAGAAGCAAATAGTCGAAAACAACGGAAATCTGCTCTTAGTCTTTATACCAGAAATTTAAATAAAGCTGCATCTGATGGTGAACTTGAACCATTAATTGGAAGGGATGAGATTGTTGAACGTACAATTCAGGTTCTTTGCAGACGTTTAAAAAATAACCCTGTATTGGTAGGTGAACCGGGAGTAGGTAAAACAGCAATAGCAGAAGGTCTGGCAGGCAGAATAGAAGAGAATAAAGTGCCCGATATTCTAAAAGGCTACAGGATATTTTCTCTGGATATGGGTGGACTTCTTGCCGGAACAAAGTTTCGTGGTGATTTTGAAGAAAGAATGAAAAAGGTTATAGAAGAACTGAAAAAGGAAGAAAAGGTTATTCTGTTTATTGATGAAATCCATACAATTGTGGGAGCCGGAGCTGTATCCGGGGGAACAATGGATGCCTCTAATCTACTTAAACCAGCCCTTGCAACAGGAAAACTCCGTTGTATGGGTTCTACAACTTTTGCTGAATACAAAAAAAGCTTTGATAAGGATCGTGCTCTTTCCAGACGATTTCAGGAAATTACTGTACCTGAAACAACAACAGAAGAGACTCTTCAGATATTAAATGGATTAAAAGATAAGTATGAGACTTATCATAATGTTACCTATACAGAGAAAGCTCTTGAATCTGCTGTTTCACTTTCTTCTCAGTATATGAGAGAGAGACATCAGCCGGATACAGCTATTGATGTTATTGATGAAGCTGGAGCCTGGCTTCAAATCCTTTCATTTAGAACAGATGATAAAAATAAAGAACCATCAAAAATTGATGAAGGGGAGATAGAAAAGGTTATTGCACGAATTGCAGGAATTCCTGAACGGACTGTATCCACAAGTGAAATTGATCAGCTGCAGAACCTTGGTGCTAAATTAAAAAACCTGGTTTTTGGTCAGGAATTAGCTGTAGATTCTGTAGTTCAGGCTATAAAGAGATCCCGTGCCGGGTTTAGTAAAAAAGAGAAACCTGTTGCATCTTTTCTTTTTGCCGGTCCTACGGGTGTGGGTAAAACAGAACTTGCAAGACAGCTTGCAGAAACCCTTGGAGTTAAGCTTCATAGATTTGATATGAGTGAGTACCAGGAAAAACATACTGTCAGCAGGCTGGTTGGTTCCCCTCCAGGTTATGTTGGATATGAGGAAGGTGGTTTACTTACAGATCTGGTACGTAAAGAACCTCATGCAGTTTTATTACTGGATGAAATTGAAAAAGCTCATATGGATGTTTTTAATATTCTTCTTCAAATTATGGATTATGCTACATTGACGGATAATAACGGAAGAAAATCTGACTTTAGAAATATAATATTAATTATGACAAGTAATGCCGGTGCCCGGGATATAGGAAAAGACCTTATTGGTTTTGGTGATTCTAAAATTACAGATGAGGCAATAACAGATGC
>DAOVSY010000438.1 GCA_030633365.1 Spirochaetaceae bacterium
GGCATCAAGGGGAGTTCCATTTTCCACTGATCTGTGGTTCTGCATATACATACCTGTATAGATAGAGGCTCTGCTTGGACCGCATGGGATACACTGTGCAAAATGGTTTTTAAATGTAACTCCTTCGGCTGCGAGTGCATCAAGATTTGGAGTTTTAACAACGGGATGATACAGGAGGGATAAACCCTCAGCCCTCCACTGATCTGTTGTGATCAATAACAAATTCTTCTTTACCATCCTAATTACCCATTCCTTTTTCAGAATAGTGTGAGAAATTTTATTTAAATCTATCTTTATATCATGTCTGAGAGATATGTCAAGATATAATCTTTATTCCTGACGGATGATAATTATTTTTCAGCTTGATGTCGAGTACTTTAAAAGTTTCTGCTATTTATTTCAGCTGAATTTATGTTATAATTTCGTTAATGAGTATTCTGACTAAAAATAAAACATTTTATATATGGTTATTATCTTATCTTGTTGTCTTCATTATTCCTCTCATTTTCAGTTTATCCAGTTATCTCTATTCTATCAGATTGATAAACACTGAAAGTCTTTTTCATAAAAAAACTACCCAGAATCAGATGAAAGATCTTGTGGATCTTAAACTAAGAGAAATTGACAGTATAACTGCCAGATTAATCTGGGACAGGGAAATCCGACTGTATCTCAAGCTGGATGAGGTTAATAAGGAATTCAAGAATTCAATCGAACAAAAAATAAAGGAACTACGGTTTTTAAACCAGTACATTGACCAGATTTATATTGTAAATGAAAGCAAGATGATATCTTCTGGTGAAATGTTGATTCCGGAAAATTATCAGTCAAAAAGTATTGATTGGGAAAAAATATCAAAAAACAGGGATCTACCATTTCTATATAGCAATGTTGATCAAAATAATGAGGGGAAAGAACTTTGTCTGATAACAAGGTTTTTTATGATAGATAAGGAAAAATCTGATATCTATCTTGTAGTCTTCATAAATCCTTCATTACTTGAGAGCAGTATTTCTCAGATTAAATGGATAGAAAATGGGGCAGGATTTGTCCTTGACTCAGAAGCCAATATACTTTCATCGGAAACTAATATAGATATTAGTACTTCTTTCAGGGAAGATGCAGCTGGAATTTTAAATAAGCACCGGAACACAAATGAATATTTTGAGCTTGAAAAGGATAAGCATATAATATCAATTGTTAAGTCAGATATATTTGATTGGTATTATACAATTATACTACCGGAAGAAGTCTATTATGGTAAAATAAAACAGTTTCAAATGGTTTCATCAATCCTGCTGCTCATATGTATCTCTTCGGGGATCTTTCTGTCCTGGCTATTTACAAGAAAAAGATATCTTCCTGTTCTGGCTCTGGTTAATCTTTTTAGTGATACAGATATCAACAGGCTTTATCAGAATTATATAGATGAATTTGATATTCTGGAAAAAGAAATAAAATCTATTATCAGTGAAAATATCAGTGTTAAAAAAACTTTTTATAAAAATAAATTGGACCTAAAGCAGTTGTATCTGAGAAGGCTGCTGATGGGAGAGGAGATAGAAGGATCTGCAGCCTTTGACATTGGGAGTTCTCTGGGAGTTGATTTTATTTATGCAAATTTTGCAGTGATGATAATCGATTCAATTGAAAATGACAGTATGGCATTCCTGAATTTAAAGAATGAGCTTGTTCAGAAATCAAAGATCCTTGAAAAGGATTTTAACTGTTTTCTTCTTGTATATTCCGGGAAAACCCTTGGGATTCTCAATTTTGAAGATCCTGTTAATTATGCTGAATTGAATATCAGGCTTGAAGCAATAGCAGGTTTCCTTAGGAAGGATATGACTGAACAATTTATAATTACAGCAGGGAAAATTTATGATTCTATAGCAGGTATTTCCATTTCATACAGTGAAGCTCTCCAGGTGCTGGATTATAGAACTCTTCTGGGTAAAAGGAAAATTCTTCTGTTCAGTAAACTCAGGGAACTTAAAAGAAACAGGAAGTTCCAATACCTCTCATATCTTGAGGATGAATATAAAATATATAACCTTCTTACAGCCGGGAAGTATAATGATGCACGACTCCTTCTTTTGGAAGGTATTAAAACCATAGAAGAGAGTTATATTGGTATTGAAATTCTCAAAATCAGACTCGCTGGTTTCAAGAATATACTCATCGAATCACTGAATACTATACTCAGAAATGATGAGATGAATTTGAAATTTCTTGTAAAAAAAATAATAGCATGCAGAAGTTTTAATAAGTTCATAGATACTATAGATTATGTCCTTAATGAGCTTGAAAAGCTTTCTCCGGAAAAAAACAGATCAGATATTGTAACATCAGCAAAGATTTTTATTGAGAAGAATTATAATAATAAGAATTTTGCAGTCACAGATATTGCCGAAAATCTGGGTGTTACTACACAACATCTCTCAAAAATATATAAAGAGGTTTCCGGAACCGGAGTTCTTCAGTATATCAATGCCTGCAGAATTGAAGAAGCTAAGAATATACTTGAAAATGAACCTGAAATAAACGTCAAAGAAACCGCAGGGATTGTAGGTTACTATAATGATATTACATTTATCAGAAATTTTAAGAATATTACAGGGCTGAGCCCTGGTAAGTATCGCAATGTAAAAAGTGATAAATCTGATAACGAGACTTTCTGATGCTTTCAGGACTGGACTTCGTATTTATTCAGCTTCAGTTGAAGGTTCTTATAAGATATCAATTCCATTAAAAATTTTATATAGATTCTGCTTTCTATTACATGTTTACAATTAATTTTTGATAACAGATTAAAAAATAAAATATCTCTGTTCTGAAAACTCTGATAAAATTTCATAAACTTAGGAGAATTTATATGAAAATAGGGTTAGACACTGAAAGTTGCCATTTGCTTTTTCACAATGGATTGATAGATATCTTTGGTTTTATAAAAA
>DAOVSY010000232.1 GCA_030633365.1 Spirochaetaceae bacterium
AAACTGGTATTTCAGCTTCAACTGTAACTATATTGGTTAATGCTAATAAAGGTATAATTTCTGTATCGTTAATATTTATACTTACATCAAAACCTACCTGCCCACAGGAAGAAATCAACATAACAATAACCAAAATTGCAGCAACTACTATTTTTTTTCTATTTTCCATTTTCATTTCCCCCCTAAAATCTATACGCAATATTAAAAACAGGAAGGGCCGGTAAATTTAACTCCATCTCTTCTCCAGTGTCCGGATCAGTACCAAGGGGTACTATCATCCCAGGGTATATAAAACCAATTTCCAGATTAAAATGATCACTTATATAGTATCTAAGTCCTCCATCTGCATATAAATCGCTTACTAAATTATTATATAAAACTTCTTCAGTTGCTGCAGAAGTAGTGGATTCAGGTAGATTGAAATAGATGCCTCCATTGGCAAAAATAGCAAGATTATTGTTTAAGAAAGTTTTTTCCAGACCCAAAGTAACTTTTGAAAATGAATCAGTATTTTTTGACTGATAAATACCGAAATTTGTATTAATATTAAATCCGCCTACAGGAAGCATTAAAGCAATGTAGATCTTTTGGCCTTCTATTCCCAGATCCAGACTGTTTATAGTAATCCCTGATTCTTCTGTGGAATTATTAACAACTGCTGTAAGCATTTGGGCTTCATTTAGGTAAAATCCTGTATATCCTACAGCTGCCCGCAGATTCATAATGTTTTTGAAATGATAACCTGCTTTTACTCCAATATTGTACAGCCCAATAATATCAAATAAAATGTTTGTTTTAATTGAAATAATTTCAGAAAAATCATACGTGGAATCCATTAGACCTAAGTTTAGAACATTATTATCAATAAATGCTGTTTCTGTTCCTGCCAGTTTTCCCGAGGACTCTGGAGCAGCAAATAAAGGAAAAGTAAAAGAAATCAGTATCAAGATAATAATTATTTTTGATATTTTCATGTATTATCCTATATTAAATAAATTATATATAAGAATATATACTAAGAAATATAAAAAAACAATAAAATAAACCTGAGTTTTTAGAAAATTTATTGAGCAGCTTTCTGCAAAGCTTTAAAGAAGTTTTTGCTGTCTTTTCTTCCACCAAGTTTCATACCAACAAAAACATATGGAGGATAGTTTATCATACCATAATGAACGTAATTCCTGACATATGTATAGCTTTTACCTTCATAAAAAATTTCTTTTAAAAACCATGAACCATAGATAAACTTGAATTTTTCATCAATTGATTCGTACATATTCCATTTAATTAATATAGATCCATCCTCATTAATAATTGGAACTTTGTAAAAAATATAGTGATATGTTTCTTCGATTCTACCCATTTTAAATTGAGATTTAACTTCTTGTAGATGTGGAGACCACAATGGAGTAGTTGGGTTTAGATCTTTGGTAAAAATCATTCTTGGAAATACATTATGTTCATTTTCAAGATCAATTAAATGAGAAATCAGGTTGTTTATAGGGATATCAAAAATTGCATGAAAATCAAAAAGTGTATCAAGTATTTTTGTATTGTTCTCTATATTTTGTTTAATATGAGATTCAATATTAGTAGGAGAGTTTAGCAGTTTTTTAAAAGAATTATAAGAAGCAACTTCATTTTTGTATTCAAATATATTGCTTAAAGGTAATTCATAAGCTCCCAGATTTACAATACCTGCAAGTAATATGAGTAATATAATTTTGGTACTACTTCTAACTATTTTCATAAGAATAATCAGTATACTTATTTATGCCTATATGTCTATAAAAATAATTTCTACTATGTTATTCTCTGCTTATGAAACATCAAACTATTGCGTTTACTGGAGGTGGTACCGGAGGGCATGTATTTCCCGGGATTGCAGTTGCAGAGAAGTTATTAGCTGATACAGAAAATAGTGATATTAGTATTTTCTGGATTGGAAGCAATGGGGGAATGGAGAAAGATATATTGAGCAGATATGATATACCTTTTTTCTCAATTCCTGCAGGAAAACTAAGACGATATTTTTCAATTCTTAATTTTATTGATATATTTAAAATTATGGGAGGTTTTTTTGCTTCTCTATTTCTTTTAAAAAGAATAAAAGCAGACCTTTTGTTTTCAAAAGGAGGATTTGTTACTGTTCCTCCTGTACTTGCAGCAAAAATATTAAGAATTCCTGTAATTTCTCATGAATCAGATTTGGATTCAGGGCTGGCAACTAAAATTAATGGAAGATTTTCCGGTAAAATATTGTTTGCTTATAAAGCGACTAAAGAGAAATGGGAAAAGAGATTTTTTGAACAGGAAGTTTTTGTAACCGGAAATCCTGTACGTAAAGAAATTTTTGAAGGTGATAAATCCAGAGGAAGAGAATTTTTAAATATTTCTAAAGAAAAAAAAGTAATTCTGGTGTTAGGTGGAAGTCAGGGAGCAAGGGAAGTAAATACTTTGGTAGAAGAGATTATTGATAACCTCACCGAATCATATTTTGTTATACATCAAATGGGAAAACTTTCTTATAAAAAATCAAATAGACAGAACTATTTTACAGCTGCTTTGTTTAAAGAAGAATTTCCTGATATATTGGCAGTTTCAGATTTAGTTATTTCCCGGGCTGGTGCAGGAACTTTATGGGAAAATGGTGTTATGGGGAAACCTGCAATACTAATTCCTCTGGGATCCGGTAGTTCAAGAGGAGATCAGGTAAGAAATGCTGATTATTTTGAAAAAAAAGGTGCAGCACTTGTGTTAAAGGGTCATAATGTAAACTCAGCAAGGCTTCTTCTTGAAATTAATAAGCTTTTCGATACAAAAAGTGTTCTAAATGAGCTTGAAAAAAATGTTAAACTCATTTGTAATACAGATAGTGCAGAAAAAATAGTAGATATAATTAAACAGGATATAGGTTATACAAAATGAATATAGCAGCTTTCGATATAGTAAGCTTAATAGTACTCTTTATACTTGCAATAAGAGCAACTTTTAGAGGTTTTCTGACAGAACTTATGTCTATGGCTTCTGTTATTGTGGGAATAATAATAGCTGTAGTATTTACACGCCCTGTTTCTATACTGTTACAGGATTATATAGGAAACTCTTTCTGGAATATGGTAATAGCTTTTTTAGGACTTTTTCTGGTGAGTTATCTAATAATTAAAATCTTTGAGAGTTCTTTAAATACTCTTATAGAAAAAGTTCAGCTTGAAAAACTTGATCAGTCTCTTGGATTTTTTCTGGGTCTTATTGAGGGATTTTTGCTTATAGTTATTTTGGTATTTGCCTTACAGGCACAGCAATTCTTTGATGTTTCCCACTTATTTGAAAATAGCTATGCTTCTTCTATAGCAGAAAAAATAATTCCAATAGGAACAAAAATAATTGAAGAAGGGATGTAGGTAAAACTGTGTTTGAAAATGTTCTTGATCATCCGGAAATTGTTGATGTTTTATCAGAAGATATTAGATCAAAAAAACTTCCTTCATCTCTCCTTTTTTATGGAGAAATTTATACCGGAAAATTAACAGCTGCTCTTGAACTTGCAAGGGTTCTTTCCTGTAAACTAAATGCTGAATGGACTTGTAAATGTTCTTCATGTGACCAACATCGACTCCTGGATGCACCAGGAACTGTAATGTTGGGGAATAGGTATTTTATTGAAGAAATTGAGGCCTGTGCAGATGTTCTTAGAAGGAATCGTCAATTAACCGGTCAGTATCAGTTTCTCCGGGCTGTAAGAAAGCTTACACGTAGATTTGATCAGCAAATTTGGGAAGGTCAGGAAAATAAATTAAAAGGACTTGGTTCTGAACTGGAAAAAATTGAAATAATATTAGATCAAGTTCAACCAGGATCAACTCTTCCAACTGAAAAAAAACTTGATAAACTACTTGCTGATACTTCAAAAATCTGTAATAAAATTGTTTCCTATATTGCTGGTGACAATATTCCAATTAATCATATTCGAAATATAACTTATTGGTCTCATACTACATTTACCGGATCAGCTAAAGTAATTATTATCGAAGGTGCGGACAGTATGGGTGAAGCTTCCAGAAATGCTCTTCTTAAAATAATTGAAGAACCGCCTCCTTCGGTATTTTTTATTCTTCTTAGTTCCCGTAAAAATAAAATAATACCAACTATTTTATCAAGAGTACGAACTTACAACTTCAGATCAAGAACAGATTCCCAGGAAAGATCTATTTTAGGTCGAATATTTAAGGATGACTCAAAAGAGTATAAAAATCTTAGAGATTATTTTATGGGAATGAAAGGGATTAATCTTAGTATATTAAGACAGTATGCAAACAAATCTTTTGATACATTACTTAATTCAAAAGACCTTGATATTGATGATTTTTCTGAGCTTATTGAAATTATCAATGAAGGTCATGTATTGAAGGTATTTCTTGAAGAAATGCTTATACTTTTACATAATAAAATTCCTGGATACTCTAATTCGGAAAACAGTATACCTCTTCATATCCTTAGTAATTGGAATACTCTGATTCATAAAACTATATCAAATAGATTAAGCTATAATCAGAATACAAAACTACTTGTAGAGACACTCCTGTATCAGATGAGGGAAGTAATTTGAGAAAGTTTTTTAAGAAGGCTTTAAAGAAATTTGATAAACTAAGTGGAGACCAGGTTAGAGATCTTTTAGCAGATTTAACAGCAGAAAATGAACTTTTAGAAATAGTTTTAAATTCTATGACAGATGGAATTATCGTAACAGATACCAATAATAAAATATTATTTCATAATAGAAGATCTGACAGGCTGATACCTTTTTCATCTGTCGAACTGGATGATTCTATTATCTGGGAAGTTATAGATGATGATGACATATCAGAATTTATACAAAAAACACTTTTAAATGCAGAAAAAGTAAGTGAAGAGGAATTTACAATTAAAATAGCTGGTATTTCCAAAACTCTCTGGTTGGATATTATGCCTGTTGTAAGGGAAGGATCTATACAGGGAAGCCTTCTGCATATATCGGATATTACTGAACGTAAAAAAAGAGATGGCAGATTAAGACGTGCAGAAAATTTAGCTTCTCTTACTACTCTGGCTGCAGGGGTTGCTCATGAAATTAAGAATCCCCTTGGATCTATTAGTATTCATATACAACTCATGCAAAAGTCATTGAAAAGAGATAAACAATTAGAGGAAGAAACTTCAGG
>DAOVSY010000318.1 GCA_030633365.1 Spirochaetaceae bacterium
ATTATTTAATGTAATTTCCATTTATTTCTCCTGGCCTAATTTATCAGTTACCATTGTTGCTGAAATTTTCTATAGATCGTGAACTATCTTCCATTGTTTTTAGTGCACTTTCCATTCTACCAAATTTTATTCGTAATTCAAGTTCCTTATCATCAAGTTTTCTATTCATATTTAATATATCAGATTCTGCCCTGTTTATTTGATTATCTAATCCGGATATTCTGGTGGCAACCAGACCACCTATCTGAGTATATGAGTTAATATATCTATCCATTTCAAATGCTGCACCAGTGTCAATAATAAGATCTCCATCGGTATCTGTTCCAAATAAATCTTTAATTTGAAGTACATCACCATTAAGTGCTTCATCCAGGTTATCTTCATTTATTTCAAGATAACCCCTAAGTTTTGCCTTATTGACACCTCCGCCGAATCCACTGGAATTTGTTGAAATACCTATCTGGGCAAGAAGGCTGAGATTGCTGTTACCATTTGTATCATACGCTTCCATAGCAATTTGCTGTAACCTGTTTTTAAGTTGTGAGAATGTAGTATCTCCCTGAAAAATTCCTAAATTTTGTTTTGCTGTTTCTTTTTCATCATCTGTAAGATAATCAAGTTCACTTATAACAGCTGCATCATTACTGGTTAGTATGTGAATTTTTTGCAGAACCTGATTATAATTTCCTACAAATGATATTATACCATCCTTGATAGTATCCTTATCAGGTTTAATTTCCAGTTCAATTTCTTTGCTGCTTATGGAGTGCAGTTCCAGTGTAACTCCCTGAATAAGATCGTCTAAAGAATTAGTTTCCCTGGTAACAGGAATACCGTCAATTGTTAATTTAGCATCCAAAGCACTTTCAACAGGGTTTAGTGGCTCATAACCATTTCTGGAATTAGGATTAATAACTTTTATTCCACTGATAATTATTTGACGGTGAGTATTTATATTTTTTATATCAATACTGTCTATTTCACTGCCAGTGGTAGAGTAGGGGATTGAAAATTTCTGTTCTGTTTCAATATCTTTTAGTTTAGGTAATATAATTTCATCATTAAGGTATAAAACTTCAAGAGAGTCCACAAAAACCGGTTTTGGAGGAGGTGTCCATTCTGGGAGATTAACTGTACTGGATGCATTATCTATTGTAATACCTTCAAAATTTATATTTCCTGGAGAGTTTATTTGTGGTCCTGATGGCTTTGCTTTAGGTACATATTCTCCTTGCTCAAGATTTTTAATTTGTACAGTATATTCAAGAATAAGATTTTCCTTCATTAAAGCTGAAGGAGTAAATGGTATTTTAACCCTGGATTCAGGTTCTATTGTTAAAATATCATTTTTTAGAGTATAACTTTCGTTTTTATCTGTATTTGAATTTAAAGAAGCAAGGTCTGCAGAACTGATACTTTCATTAACTGTTCTAATTAACCCTGTAGAAAGTCCAAGTTCAACTGAATCTGCACGGAAGTCCAATTTATTGGAACTTCCCGTTTTTGTCGACTCAAGCATAAATACTACTGTATCAGCAGTATCATTGATAAGCTTTGCCTTTAATAGACCTTTTGATCTTTTATTAAGTGCTTCCACAAATGTTTGTAATCTATTTTCCTTAAACTTGAAGCTTACTTCACTATCTCCTACACCAAAGGTATAAACACCTTCGGGGACACGAAAATCAGTTGGTAAAGATCTGGATAAAAAGCGATCACTGCTTGCCAATTGATTTACATTTATTTTTATAATTTCATTTATTGAATCCCGTCCGGCTATTGCACTTACTACATTTTCTTCACTGGATTCTGCAATATGCTCATGAAAGGGATTTTGAAAGCCAAAAAGTAATTTGGAACTTTCTTTAAAACGGGATAGTGTAGTATTTATATCCTGCCATACTTCTTTTTGTTCCCCATAAGTTTCTTTGTGATCCTCCAGTCTCCGTAACGGGATCCTTTCGGCATCCATAAGACCTTCAATCAACTTATCAGTTCCATACTTACTATTTACACCAGGGATGCTTATATCAGACATTATAATTCCTAAACCCCAGAGAATAGTTGCAGGCTATATTTCTTCATCGAAGAGTAAGCCAATTACCTCCTTCATCCTGGAATGAAGTTTAAGGAGTGCTTCTGAGGGTATAACTCTAATTACTTTATCGGTTCTGCTGTCAACCACCTTTACAACAACTTGATTTAGTTCTTTGTTTACAGAGTAGCTGAGTTTTCTATTTAATACATTAGGAATTTTAAGAACCTGCTTCATATACTGATCTGTGGCAGCTCGTGATTTAGCTTTGCGTCTGTTTTCTTTCTCTATAACCAGATTTTGTTTACTCTGTTGTTCAGCCTTCCTTTGCTTTTCAACTTTCACTTGTTTTTTTTGAAGTTCTGTTGATACTTCAACTTTGGCTGGAGAAAGCTCTGTCATTTTTTGAACATCAATATCCATAATATTCACCTAAAAAAAAACGGGAGAGGGGCGCGACCCCCCCCGATAGCATTAGTGATAAGATAACGTCCAGAAATCTTATCAACACCGCTGGAACGGTTTTTACTACAGTAACTGCAGTACTGATTGTGGGTTTGAATTTGCCTGAGCAAGCATTGCTGTATTTGACTGAATAAGAATCTGGTTTTTAACGAAGTCTACCATTTCAGTAGCCATGTCAACGTCCCTGATTCTTGATTCTGCTGCCTGAAGGTTTTCTGCTGCTATTGCAACACCCTTAGAAGCCATTTCAAATCTATTCTGGTAAGCACCAAGATCAGCTCTTTGCTGAGAAACAACTTTTAATGCTGAATCCACCATACCGATTGCCATATTGGAATTTTCCGGTGTAGAAATATTAATTGTTTCTGTACTTCCCTGTGCTCCCTGAATACCAAGCGCCTGGGCTGTCATTGTCCCGATGTATACTCTTTCATTCTGGTCCATATTTGCACCAACCTGGAACTGCATAACAGTTTCTGAATCTCTGGAAAAATTACCAGTCATCATATTCATACCATTAAACTGGGCATGAGAAGCTATTCTGTTGATTTCATCAACAAGCTGTGACACTTCTACCTGTATCTGCATTCGATCTTCACTTGTATAAACACCATTAGCTGACTGAACAGAAAGCTCACGGAGTCTATGTAAAATATCCTGTGTTTCCTGAAGATAACCTTCGGCTGTCTGTATAAATGAAACACCATTTTGAATATTTTTTTCTGCCTGATTAAGACCACGAATCTGACTTCTTAGTTTTTCTGATACAGCTAAACCTGAAGCATCATCGCCACCCTTGTTTATTCGCATGCCGGAACTAAGTTTTTCGATATTGCCTGCAATATCGTTACCTCTGGCTCCCAGAGTTCTGTTAGCATACATTGCGCTCATGTTGTGATTTATTATCATGTAACCCTCCTTGATAGGTTAAAAAGAGGCATCCTTTGCCTCTTACTTTATGCATGGTTAGGGAGGAAACAAAAGGTCTGTGTGCGCCCCTTCTGCCCCGTTCATTCCTTCCTTAAATACGAGGAGATTTATCCGACCCAATTTATTACTATGTGTAAATGGATCGGAAACTCCCTTCGTACAACTATGCCCTTAAAAATAAGGAGAGTATTCTTTCAAAGATCATTGGATGGCCTATAGTTAAACTATAGACCTCCATATATATAATATAAACCCCAATTAGAATAACTGCAAGACAGATTGTGTTTTTGCGTTAGCCTGAGCTAGCATTGCTGTTGCAGCCTGCTGCAAAATCTGGTTCTTTGTAAACTCAACCATCTGTTCTGCCATATCTACGTCTCTTATTCTTGATTCAGCAGCCTGAAGGTTTTCAGCACCAATATCAATACCAATTACTGCATGTTCCAGTCTGTTCTGATAAGCGCCAAGATCTGCGCGTTGCTTATTTACTTTTTTAAGCGCTTCGTCTACCATACCAAGAACCGCGTTGGCTTTTTGGGGTGTGGAGATACTTACGAAAGTTGCTGTGCCAGCTGCACCGCATCCAGCGGAGAATAGACCACACGCACGTC